>SUVT01000129.1 GCA_015061845.1 Lentisphaerota bacterium | reverse complement strand
CAAGAACAGCGACCTGCCGACCGGAAGCGGCGCACTTGAATGCCGCACGCATGGCAACTTCCGTTTTGCCATAGCCCACATCACCGCAAAGCAGACGGTCCATGGGTTTGGAAGATTCCATATCTTTCTTGATCGCTTCGATGGCAAGGAGCTGTCCTTCTGTGGCCTCGTAGGGGAATGCTTCATCGAAAATCTTCTCTTCCACACCGTCGGGATCAAAGGCGACTCCTTTTGAAGAGTTGCGGATCGCCTGAAGCCGCAGCATTTCCGCTGCAAGATTCCGTGCCGCACCGGAAGCATCTTCTTTTGTCTTCAGCCAGCGGGATCCGCCAAGTTTGGAAAGACGCAATATATTAACCCGTGACCCCACATAGCGGGAGAGCAGATGTGCCTGCCAGACAGGAACATAGATGATCGCATCGTCTGCAAACTCCAATTCCAGAGATTCGATCCGTTCCGATCCGCTGGTGATGGTCTTGATCCCGTGGTAAAGACAAAGTCCATAGTTGAGATGAACAGTAAAATCCCCTTCCTCGATATCGGACATCTGGGAGAGTTCTTCTTTCTGCATCTCGCCGGGATCACGTTCTTTGATAATAGCGGCTCTGGGGGCTGTCCGTTTGCTGGTGAACGTGGTCATAAAAAGTTCCCGTTCTGTCAGATAGGAAACTTTCTGTTTCGGGAACGTGACACCGCAGGGGATCTGCATCCGGACGACCGCTGTTCCGGGGGCATCTGTCAGTTTATTTTCTTTGAGCCAGTTGGAAATATGGACCTCATCAGACTCTTTTGCGGCGGCAAAAAAGACCCGGTACCCCTGTTCCAGCTGACGCCGGATCATATCAGAAGCGATTCCTCTGGAAAGCTCTTCCAGTGTATCAGTATTCAATCCTGCTTCGGCTTGAAGCTGGGGAGTGATCCCGATGCAGTCACGATCCGGAATATCTTTCCAGTCATCATCCATTTCAGTAAGGATCGAAATGACCGGATGTTCTGTAAATGCCTGCCGGAACTGCTCCCAGTGCTGTTCAGAACCTTTTTCACCGAATTTATTAAGGTTGAGCAGACACTCCTGCGGGGAGCAGATCATCAGAATGCGGTCGGGGACATAGGAGGAGAAGTCGCTGTAAGCCTCTCCGGTAACGGGTAGAACGGTCCCTGAGCGGAGAAGGATCTCGCACTCGTCAATATTCTGAACGGAACGTCCGGTTTCGATGGAATATTGCCGCATGGTGTCGATCTCATCGCCAAAAAATTCAATACGGACAGGCAGTTTCATCCCGGGCGAAAAGATATCGATCAACCCGCCCCTGCGGGCAAATTCTCCGACGATGGTTGCCTCCGGTTCATCATCATACCCCATCTTCACCAGTTTTTCTGCCAGTTCAGAGAGTTTGCAGGTGTCTCCTTTCCGGAGAACGATTTTGCCGTGAGAGAACTCTCGTTTGTCCGGTACGGGTGTCAGAAGAGCGTGAACGGAAGCGAAAAAGATATCGGGAGATTTTGGAGAGAGAGCAGCTGCCAGCATTTCTGCCCGTGGCGCTTCATCTTCCGGAGTGGGATTCCCTTTCCAGATCCCTTCCGGCAGAAGAGCAGTTGTGACACCTGTCTCAAGAGTATGATTCCAGATTTCCGTCTCTCCGGAAAGTTGTTCCGCTTCGGAAAAGGTTGGCAGAGCTATAACGACTTTTTTTCCGGTTTTGCGGAAAAACGCAGAAGCCACCCGGAAAATTTCCAGGGCAGCAGTAGATTTTTCTGTAAAAAAAATCGTATCATCCTCTCCGGGAGAGAAATCAAACCATTTTTTTATGGAAATATTTTTGTTTTTTTTCTTTTCCACGTTGACTTTTCCGCATTTTGTGCTATATTACTATTTACGTTCTAATATGTACGTGGCAGAGTTTTCTGTATTTCAAAAAAATTCTGACAACATAAAAATAACACAATTTTAACAAAAAACAAGTGGAAGTTTCCATGGCAGCGAAAAATAGCAAAGAGAAAGCCGCGCCGGTCAAGGCGGGGACAGAGAAAAAAGCTGTGAAAAATGCTGAAAAATCCGTTTCCAAAAAGCAGACGCCCCAGAAAGAAGTGAAGGTTGAAAAACCCGCTCCTGCTGCAAAAAAGGCGAAGGCTGCTCCTGCGGAAAAGGAAGTCAAGGCAAAGACTGTTGCAACATCTAAGGTTGTCAAGTCCGCTCCTGCAAAGGAAAAAGCGGTCAAAACAGCTCCAGTTGCAGAAACAAAACTTGTAAAAGCTCCCGCTAAGAAAGCTGTCAAGGCAGAACCCGTCGTGGAAGAAAAGCCCGTCAAAAAGGCAAAAGCGGTTAAAGCAGAACCCGTCGTGGAAGAAAAGCCCGTCAAAAAGGCAAAAGCGGTTAAAGCAGAACCTGTTGAAGAGGTGAAACCTGCGAAAGCTCCCGCTAAGAAAGCTGTCAAGGCAGAACCCGTCGTGGAAGAAAAGCCCGTCAAAAAGGCAAAAGCGGTTAAGGCGGAACCCGTGGAAGAGGTAAAGCCTGCGAAGGCTCCCGCTAAGAAAGCTGTCAAGGCAGAACCCGTCGTGGAAGAAAAGCCTGTCAAAAAGACAAAAGCTGTCAAGGCAGAACCCATTGAAGAGGTGAAACCTGCGAAGGCTTCCGCTAAGAAAGCTGTCAAGGCAGAACCCGTCGTGGAAGAAAAGCCTGTCAAAAAGGCAAAAGCGGTCAAAGCGGAACCCGTCGTGGAAGAAAAGTCCGTCAAAAAGGCGAAAGCGGTCAAAGCGGAACCCGTTAAAGTTGAAGAACCTGTTGTTCTGGATAAAAAAGAAGCAAGACGTCTTGCCAAGGCAAAAGCTGAAGAAGAAAAGGTCCGCCGCAAGAAAGAGCTTGAACTGAAACGCTCCAAAGAAGAACAGGAAGAACTGGATGCTTTGAAAGCCGCCTATGCCAGGTCTCTGGAAGAAGCGAAACTCGCAGAGATGCAGCCTGTTCCCGAATCGGAAGAACCGATCGAAGAAGAAGTTCCTGAAGTCGATGAACTTGATACACTTGACGACCAGGAAGCTTACAGCAAGGCGAGCGAAGAAAATGTTGATAATCTTGAAGATGTGGCAGAACTTGCGAAACGCACAGCCAAAGAAGATAAGGCTGCCGGCGTTGCCACCTCCAAGAATGATACGATGAAAGTCTATATGACTGACATCGGACGGATTGAACTTGTCTCCAAGACAGAAGAAATTGAATTGGCGGCGCAGATCCATGGCGGGAACTCCCAGACACATGATGAAGCACGTCAGACTTTGATCCAGGCAAACTTGCGTCTGGTGGTGAAGATCGCTCATGACTTCAAAGGTCTCGGACTTCCCCTGCTCGACTTGATCTCCGAAGGAAACATCGGACTCATGCGTGCTGTGGAAAAATTCGACCCTGCCAAAGGAGCAAAGTTCAGTTCTTACGCTGCATGGTGGATCAAGCAGTCCATGCGCCGTGCCCTGGCAAACCAGAGCCGTACGATCCGTATTCCTGTCCAGTCTGCCGGAAAGATCAACAAGATCAAATCCGTGAAGATGAAACTGACCGAAAAGCTCGGACGTGAACCCACGGATGCAGAAATCGCAGAAAATCTTGAATTCTCAGAACGTACTGTTGCCGGGCTCCGGTTGGCAGATTTGAAGACCTTCTCACTCCATGACCCGATTCAGCAGGGAGAAGACGGAGAATTTCAGGATATTATTCCCGACCGCGGAGCAATGACTCCTGACCGGATCCTCGGAGACGTGGAATCCCTGAAGCGGCTGAAAGATCTTCTCTGTGATCTTGATGAAAGAGAACGGATGATCCTGCAGATGCGCTTCGGTCTTGACAACAACCGCCCGCGTACACTGGAAGAAGTCAGTCAGGAAATCGGCAGGACCCGTGAACGTGTCCGGCAGATCCAGAACCAGGCATTGAGCAAACTGAAACTTCTGCTTTCCGATGAAGCAGATTTTACAACAGATTAAGAATAACGGATTAACATAGAAAGGAAAGGGGGTGAACAACATGGAATGCACGGAAGTCAGACTGAAAAAAGGCGAGCCCGTAGATCGCGCTCTCCGCAGATTGAAGAAGAAGCTTGACAAGGAAGGCACCCTCAAGGAACTCCGCAACCGGAGACACTTTGAGAAGCCCAGCGAAAAGAAACGCCGTACACAGCGTCATCGCGGCTGATCTTTTTTGACAGCAATGGGGATCCCGCTTTTCCAGTGAGATCCCCTTTTTTATCGATCCCGGCTGAATTGCCGTTTTTATATTTTACATTGAGGTCAAAATGCAGGATTTGCAGAAAACATTAAAAAAAGAAACAAAAAAAGGAAGACGGTTCGGCTATCTCTCTGTTTTGGACTGGTATATGTTCCGGGAGTTTATGATTCCCTTCTCCGTCCTCTGTTTCACTTTTATTCTGCTCTTTCTGATCGGGGATCTGCTTGACGACCTCCCCGATTTCCTCGCTTACAAGGGAAGTAATGGATTCTCCCTTGCCGTCAGATATTTTGCTATGAAAATGCCCGGAAATATCCGGTTTATTTTCCCGATATCCATTCTTCTCTCCTGTATGTACACCATTGCCAACATGGGACGGACAAGAGAGATCACTGCGATGCGCGCTTCCGGTATCTCCACGATCCGGTGCGGCGGTGCGATCTTTGCCGTTGCAGCAATCATTACAGGCGTCAACTTCTGGTTCAACGAAAAAGTTGTTCCCCAGTGTACAATGGAAGCTGAAATCATTCATGAATCCCTGAAAAATCCGAATTATGACCGGACCATGTACAGTATGCTTCAGTACCGCAGTTCGGATAAGAAGCGTGACTGGTTCCTTCAAAACTTCAATGATCAGGGTGAGTGGGAAAATATTATTCTGAAAAAATACAATACCAAAACGTTTGAGGGACGCTCCATCCGTGAACTTGAATGGGAGCTTATTGCAGAAAAAGCCAAATATGATCCTTCCGTCGGATGGATCTTCTATAATGTCAAGGAAACAAGATATGTTCCCTTTGCCAGTCCGTCTAAAGAATATAAGGAGCTGGTTTACCGCAGTGACATGATTCCTGAAACAGAAACCCAGATCCAGAATGCCATCAAACCGCCGGAAGATCTCTCCTCGGAAGACCTTATCGGTATTCTCCGTAACAACAAACATATGGAAAAATCCCTGAAAAATATGTATCTGACACTGCTTTATTACCGGCTGACATTCCCGTTTTCCTGTATTCTCTGCGTGTGTCTCGGCTTGCCTCTTTCCGTTAAAAATGAACGTTCCGGGATCTTTCTTTCCATCATCACAGCTGTGATTGCAATTGTTGCGTTCCAGGTTTTGACAGAAGTTTTTCTGGTTCTCGGACAACAGGGAATGGTTCCGCCGATCATCGGCGGTGTGGGTCCGACCTTTGCGTTCCTGCTGTACAGCTACTTCGGTGTAATCCGGAAATCTTCCTGATCTCACGGGACAGCTCATGAGTTCTCTGCTCCGAAAATTCCGTTTGAAGCTGGACTCATTCCCCTGTCTCATCCTGCTTGCCGGTATCCTGAACGGCTTCGCCGCCATTTATCTTTCCGATGCACCGGGTTCCAATGAAAATATTTTTCTGCTGGCAACTCCGGGCATCATTCTTGCCGGAATTCTTCTGGGCTTACGGAGCTGCTGTTACAGATTTATCCCCGCAACGTGTCTGGCTGTTATCAGCTCCATTCTTCTGATTGCACAGACAAAGGTTCAGTTTCAGGAACAGCACATGGGAAATCTGGATCGGCTTGGAGCTTCTGCCGTTTTCCGGCTGACAGACTCCTCTTTGTGCGGCGGTTCTCCGGATTGGATCCCCAATACGCCGTATTATGTTCAGGCAGAATTACAGAGTGTTTCCATCGGAGATCCCGGAACGGAAGAACCGGCAACCGGAACTGTTTTACTGACTGTTTTTCCGAACGACAGGAACACATCGGAACTTGGCTATGGAGATCTTGTAGAAGTTGAGGGGTTCTTTGAACGGGTCCCTGAATCTGCACTCCCCGGAACGTTTGACTTTCCGACATATGCCGCAGCCCGGGGCAGCTCATTGCTGTTCCATGCAGAATCTGTCAAACCATTGAAACGGGGCAGCGGGTTCTTGCGTTCCCTCTACGATTGGAGAGGAAATTTTCTTTCCGAACTGACATCGAAAATGCCGAAGGGTGCCGCCCGTGACATGGCGCCGGCTCTTTTCTTCGGGATCCGCCAGCCCATCAAAGGAGAGATCAAAAATGATTTTCTCTACAGCGGAACGCTCCATGTTCTGTCCGTCAGCGGGTTTCATATCGGGCTGTTTTTCATTGCTGTGATGTTTTTCTTTTCGGTATTTCCATACCGTTTCCGCTGGATCGCCGCACCGGTTCCGGTATTTCTTTACGCCTTGTCCACCGGGATGCAGGCACCCGCATTCCGTGCATTTCTGATGTTGACTCTCTGGTGTCTGGCACATTTATTTTTACGGAACAACCGTGGAATGAACTCACTGGCGGCAGCTGCCGGGATCATTCTGCTTCTGAATCCGTATCAACTGTTCGACATTGGTTTCATCTACTCTTTTCTCTGTGTCTTTTTCCTGATTCTCAGCAGTAACTTTTTCAGTGAGGTTTCCAAAGCAATGACTGTCCGGAACCAGTTTGACCGGAACCGGAAATTTCTCACATTCCGGGGATTATGTTCCAAACTTGTTCTTGCAATCGGAGTTTCTATTGCGGCATGGCTCTGCAGTATGGCGGTCTCGCTGCATTTTCAATCGCTGTTCACACCGTGGGCGGTTCCGGCATATCTTCTAATGATCCCGGTAACGTGGTATTGTTTTGCGCTGTTTCTTCCGGCGGTTCTTCTGCAATGGATTCCCGGAGCGGTGGAAGGGATCGGGGAGATCCTTGCCCCGGCATTGGAACTTTGCGCTCTGATCGCTGAAAAATTTGCTGATGCCGGAGCATTTTACATTTCCCCGCCGCCTGTCTGGCTCGGTGTGATCTTCCTGTTTGCGCTTACCGGACTTTTCATTTTCCGGCAAAGATGGAGCATTACGATTTGTGCGCTGCTCCTCTTTGTCTCCGGCTTTTTCCAGTTTTTCCCAATCCCTCCGCCCGATCCGGAAATTGTGATCCTCCGTCACGGAGCCGCCCCGGTTCCGTCAATTATTTTCTGCGACATCCATGCCGGAAGAGCAACAGTTTGGAACGTCCCGCAGGGAAATACCGCCCGTCTGGTCTCAGATTATCTGAAAACACGCGGGATTGATGAGATCGATGAGCTTCACTTTGATGCCGCACGGGCTGAAATTTGCGGCGGCGGACAATTCCTTCTGAAAATAACTCCGGCAAAAGCTGTCTATTTTCATGGAAAAATACGCTCCAGCGCAAAGACGGCAAAGCAGATTCAGAAACATTATCCACAGCCGCCATCACAACCGCTGTTGAACTTACAGAAAGAGAAAAACCGGACAGAAGCCGTTCCGGGATATGCCGCAATGAAGCATGTCAAAGTCCGGATGACGACTTCCCCGTACAAAGGTCCGGTGATCGAAGTGATCCTGCCGGATCAAACTTTGCGGAAAGAGTACCCGCTCAGCAACAAAACCGTTGTGGAACGGATCACGCTTCCTTCGCAAAAGAGAGCAGAGTGGCGATCTCTTCTTTCCAGATAGCTTCATCCGGCGTTTCCAGAATCAGAGGAATATCCTGAATTCTGGGATCCTGCATGATCCTGCGGAACGCATCCATGCCGATATTCCCTTTTCCCAGAGAATCGTGCCGGTCAAGCCGACCGGAAAGGACACCTTTCGCATCGTTCAGGTGCATCCCCCGCAAGTATTTGAACCCGATGACTCTGTCGAACTCTTCCATGGTCTTTTCATACCCTTCCGGCGTGCTGAAATCATATCCGGC
>SUVT01000010.1 GCA_015061845.1 Lentisphaerota bacterium | reverse complement strand
CCGGCGAAAAGTTCTCCGCTCAAAAGAGCCGCTGCCGCTCCGATCATAATAAATTTTCGCAAACTCATTATTTTTTCCTTTCCAAAATATCTTTGGAGAGTAATTTATCACGGAAGACTTTCTTTTTCAAGTTCCGGTAAGGAGATTTACAGAGATTACCGGTTTTGAAAGATACCCCTGCTGAAAGTCAAAAAACGGGCGCAGACCCACCTAACAGGATCTGCACCCGATTTTCAATGCAGCCGGAATTTTTTATTTCAGGCTTGATTGTTTTCAGACTTGGCGGGGCCTGCAGACAATGCTTCATAAATATCTACACTGGAACGGATATCTTTGATCAGTTTATCATCTTCCTCCAACTCTTCCAGAAGCTTTTGGCAGGTTTTACACTCCCGCAGGTGAACAGAACAATTGATCCGTCCTAAAATCGACATCCGTGCGTTACGGTAGGAATCCAGTTCTTCTTTTGTGTAATGTGACATGTTAACGATCCTCCAACTCTTTAATGATCTTTTTCAACTCTGATATACAACGGCTCTTGGCTGTATAAACCGCAGAGACGGAAACATTCAGAAAATCTGCGACCTCCTGAACCGGACGGTTCCGGATCGCATACATCTCAAAGGAAGCATAAGATTCCGACTGAACACGGCTTTTCAATTCTGTCAACGCTTCTTTCAGAACATGCTTGCGCCACTCTTCATCCCAGACTGCTTCCCAAAGATCCGGCGAAGATAAGGTCTCGGAAATTCCGGAATCATCATCCAGAGAAAGATGCTCTTTCCGCTTTTCAACGATCTTCAATGCCTGATTCCGGATGATCCCCCGGAGATAATGACGGAATCGTCCCTTTGACGGATTGTGCTGGAAAACAACGTTTGACGGAATATTTTCCGGATCATACTTTCCAAGAATATCTTTCTGGAAAATTTCACACATCACTTTCTGCACAAGTTCTTCTTTTTCATCTTCGGTCAGATGACAGTCATAACCGCAGAGCAGGATCAGCGGTTTATAAGAGGTATAGAACTCATTCCATGAGATCTCATCACCGCTGCGGACTCTTGCAAGCAGAGACTTACTTGTTGTAAATGCCATGTTTTTCTTCTCCTTTTGGCTGTTTCATCTGCTTACTTCCTTAAAAAAGAAACTTCTTACAGAGAATATACCCTTTTTCCATTATTTTTTCGGAAGAAATGGTTTTAATTTTGCTTTCACCAGATCAAACGTTTTTTTCGGAACCCCATACCGGATCAACAGACGTTCCAGTTCCGGACTGTTTTTCGCTATGATAATATGCAGAAGTATCGGAGTTCCAAAATGTTCATTCCGGGGAATATCCCATCTTGCTTTGGCTCTCAGTAATAACTCTGCACAATAAACATGGGAGTTTTTCACTGCATAACATAATGGAGTATATTTTAATGTATCCTGAACGTCAGGGTTTCCCTTTTTCTCCAGCAGAGCGGAAAGGATCTCTGCATTTCCATTCTTTGCAGCGAAGTGCAGCGGTGTCTCAAGTCCGCTGTCCTGTATATTCGGATCGGCATTGCGGTTCAGCAAAAATTTAACAGCATCCGTTTGATTTTCTTCCGCAGCAAGATGTAATGCCGTTGAACCGGAATATGCCGTTTCATTGATGTCTGCCCCCTCTTTCAAGAGCTTATCTGCCAGAGTGAAATTGCGATCCCAGAGAGCCAGCATGAGCGGGGTCCGGCTGTCGCCATTCTGCTTCTGTACAGCCACATTTTTTTCCCGGAACGTTTCCAAAAGCTGGAACAGATAAACTTTTGATGCTTCCGGTCCTTTGGTAAGGATCAGTTTGATACAATGATTTTTCCGCGGAAGTAAATAAACCTCACACTCTTCTCCTTTGTCCGTCCGTCCGAACAGAAAGATCAGGGATTCCAACTGGCGGAAAGGTTTATGCCGCTGAATCTTGACTCCCCGCAGATTTTTCCCGAAATGTGCCGCCATCTCCTGATCTGAAAGAGCATCGATCTGAGTCGATGTGAAAGACTCTATGGAAAGTTCCGTCCAGGCATTCAGGCTTTTCCCTTTTTCATCTTTGAGATGAAAAACCGCCCAAACATTACGACTTCTTCTTATCCGGATATTGTTTTGGCTCTCTGAGAAATTTTTATTTTTTTTGAAATATTCATCTATAGCATTCCGGTCGGAAACGGTCCACTGATTCGGGATAAAAAAGGAATATCTCCCGCCGCCAAATAAAAATTCCCTCATTCCGTCCGGAGCTTTATCACTTTTTTTGACCTGTTTTTCTGAATTATCTGTTTTTATTTCCGTATTTTCTGAAATTCCTGTTTTGTTTTCCTGATTATCTACCTTTATATCAACAACATCATCTTTCTTCAATTTATTTTTCAGATGATCATAACCCCAGTAACCCCCAATAACAAGCAGAAGAAGACAGGAAATGTAATAGGGCTTTCTTTTTGACCAGGATGATTTCAGGTGATCGCCCGCTTTCTGCAGGGAAAAACGGATTTTTCCCCAGAAAGTTTCACCGTATTGCAGAACTTGCGCAATCTTCTCCATCTCACGGGAAAGTTCATCTATTTCTGTGATCCGCTGAGACAAATCACTGTTGCTCAGGCGCATGGAAAGATGGTAAAAGTATTTCTCAGCAGTTCCACCATTCCATTCCTTCGGCGAAGAAGGAAAATTGCCCGGATCGAAACCGGTCACAGTACAATAGATCACTTTGCCAAAAGCATAAAAATCACTGCGCTGACAGCTTTTTTTGTCATAATCACTTTTCCCAAGCAGCAGTTCCGGGGGAAGATAATCCAATGTTCCGGCAAGCTGAGTCATTGTGACCGTCATGGAAGACATCAAGCCGATATCGGCAAGTTTTGGTTCTCCTTTCACAAAGAGAATATTGTCCGGTTTGATATCCCGGTGAGTAAACCCTTCTTTGTGGATCACCTTGATCCCCTGAAAGATTTTGGCCAAGATCTCCGGATACTCTTCCGGGGACAATGCCCCTTTCTGCAAACGCCAAGCCAAAGTATCCGGCTGATAGTTTTCCGTTCCGACATTATCGGCAGGCTCCATGGTATAGTAAAAATATTCCCCGTCCTCTCCAACGTGGAAAATTTGAAGCAGTTCGGGGTGATTTTCAGTGATTTTCCGGTAATTTTTAACTCCTTTGAGCTCCTTTTTCCATTGATCACCCAATCTTATTTTAGAGATGATTTTGAGCGCAAGTTTTTTTCCGGAGGCGTCCTGACAATACCAGACATCCCCGAATGCGCCACCTCCGCAACGGCTGATCAAATTCAACCCGTATAACTGTTTCCCCGACTGTTCCATAGTATTACTTTTTCTTATTTTCCTGTTCTTTCATCAATTTTTCCATTTCCTGCAATTTTTTTACAGCAGGTTCATAACCGAGTTCTGCGGATTTCAGAAGCAGCTTCATGCCCTTCTCGTAATCGCTTTTCACCCCCATACCAAAAAAATAATGACCACTTAAATTGTGCATTGCTTCTGCACTGCCCAGTTCAACAGCTTTCTGGTATAATGCTACGCATTCATTTAATTTGTTTTTGTCTGCATATATATTACCAAGTTCAACGATTGCATTGACTAATCCCAAATCTGCTGCCCTTTTTATATATTCTTCGCCTTTTACTTCATCTTTTTTTAAATCAATACCATCAAAATAGTTAATTCCTATCATAAACAGTGCTTCAGGAATATCACATTCGGCTGCTTTCATAAGCCATTTTATTCCAGTTTTCTCATCCTTTTTTACGCCGATACCTCTATAATAACATCTGCTAAGCTCATATGCAGCAAATTCATTTCCCAATTCAGCTGATTTTTTGTACCACTGAAAGGCTTCTTCCTTTTTATTATTTCCAATATGCAATTCGCCCAGCAAAAACATAGCCGTATCATCTTTACGTTCCACTGCTTTCATAAGCCATTTCTGATACTCTTTTTCTTCCTGCTTGACTCCTGCACCGATTTTATAGCATAATCCCACCATTTGCATTCCTGAAGTATTTCCTTTGTCAGCAGCTTCCCGGAATAATTTGAACGCTTTATCAAAATCAATTTTTCCTGCTCTTCCATTAAAATAGATATGCCCAAGTTCCATCATTGCCTGCGTACATCCTTTTTTCGCAGCTTCCTCATACAATTTCATGGCTTCTTTGATATCCTGCTTGACCCCTTTTCCGCAATCATGACAGAAAGCTACCCAATATAGAGCTGTCAAATTTCCCTGTTTTGCTGCTCTCTGGAACCATGTATATGACGCTATATTGGCTTCCTGATTATCCTCGATAAAATTAATCAATCCCAATTTCAGCTGACTTTCAACATTTCCTTTTTGTGCAGACTGAATAACTTCTTCAAATTTTTTTCCGTCCTTTTTAAACTCTTCTTTCATTTTTTTGATATCACGATAGACGAAGATCTTTTCCTGAGCAAAGAGTCCGCCAGTGACTGTAACTGCAGCAACCAATGCCAATACAACTTTTTTGAGATTCATTTTTTTCCTTTCATTTTTGTGGATTTTTTTGTCTATACTTCCATACTTCTTTCCGCCGGAAAAATCTTACATGGAAAGAGTAAAAAAATTAAAAAAAAATGGAAGAAGATCTCTCTTCTTCCAAAATGACTCTTCTATCAGATGAAATAGAGGAATATACTGAAGATCACAGAATTCAGCAGAAGGCTGTCAACAAGATCAAACACTCCGCCGATTCCTGGGAGAGTATGTCCGGAATCTTTCACTCCGCAAACACGTTTGATGCAGGATTCTGCCAAATCTCCGGCAGCCCCGAAAATAAAGAGTACGATTCCCATCACAACCGGGAGCCAGACTCCATAAGTGAGTTCAGGGAATGCAAATTCGAAAAGACTGACGGAAAAAATAATGGAAACAAGCATTCCTCCGGTTGCACCTTCCCAGGATTTTCCGGGACTGATGGACGGGATCATCTTATGATTTCCGCCTTTCTGCAATTTATTGGACAGACTTCCCACGACATAAGCTCCGATATCCCCTATCTTTGTACCGATGACAAAGAAAAGAAAAACTTTCGGACCATACTCAAAATAGATATTTTCAATCAAAATAAATGCCGGGATAAAGATCGCACAGAGTGCAAAACTGTTAAAAATCCGTTCCAGTCCACCCTCTTTTCCGATAATAAAAAGAAGTAAAACCCATGGAAGAGCAAATAACAGCATAACTGCAAGGAACAATGCACTCAATGAAATCTGATTTTCAAAATAAAAGAAACAATATGCTGCAAGGAATACAACAGAGATAAGAGTTGAAGTCAATGTAATAAAGACCGGTCGTCCGCTTTTTTCCATCATATTACATGTTTCATAAGGAACAAAGAAGGAGAGCAGGGCACCGAAGATCAAAAAAGCAATTTTTGAAACCATGGGAGATCCAAAAATGATACATGAAAAAATAGCTAACAGGATAACTGTACTGAAAAGGCGTTTGAAAAACATTTACTTTCTACCTCCGAAACGTCTGTCTCTTTTACCGAAGTTTTCTAAAATTCTGCGGAACTCTTCTTCACTGAAATCCGGCCAGAGAGTATCTGTCACAAAAATTTCAGAATAAGAAAGCTCCCACAAAAGGAAATTACTCAACCGCAATTCCCCGCTTGTCCGGATCATCAGTTCCGGATCAGGGACATCCGGCAGATAAAGATACTGCTTGAATATTGATTCGTCAAGTGACTCCGGAGAAATTTTTCCGGTAATGCACTCTTCTGCGAACTTTTTCGCTGCATCAACGATTTCAGCTCTGCCGCCATAGTTCAAAGCAAGGATCAAAGTATATTCATAATTTTTTGCTGTTTCAGCCATGACTTCCCGGAGCGAGTTTGCAACTTCTTCCGGCAAACCATCGATCCGTCCGGTAACACGCAGCCGTATCTTGTTATCCAGCATTTTCTGTTTTTTATCCTGAAGGAAGAAAGAAAGCAGGGACATGAGAGCATTTACTTCTTCTTCCGACCGTTTCCAGTTTTCCGTGCTGAACGCATAAAGAGTCAGGTACTTCACTCCATATTTATAGATATAAGTCAGGAGATCTTCGACGGTATCTGCGCCTTTTTTGTGACCTTCCACCCGTGGAAGATCATGTTTTTTCGCCCACCGTCCATTGCCATCCATAATAATGGCAACATGTTTTACTTCGGGGAGATCGTTCATTTTTTACCGAAAAACCTTTCTTCGATCATCATGCAAAGGGTATGATAGATAGGAAGATGATATTCCTGGACCCTGTAAGTTTCTTTTGCCGGAGCATGGATCACACAATCAGCATAAGCGGCACATTTTCCATTTCCTTCGCCGGTAAGCAGGATCCGTTTGATCCCCATTCCTCCGGCGACTTTGAAAGCATTCAGGATATTTTCAGCATTTCCGGAAGTGGAGATACCGAGGATACAATCGCCTTCGGACCCCATAGCAAAGAGCTGCTGGGCATAACAGAGCATGGGGTCGACATCATTTGTAAAAGCTGTTGAAAGAGCCTGATGCGCACTGAGTACCATTGATTTCAGCCCCCGCTGAAGCTTACAGGTGATATCGTCCATATTTTCGCCGAGACGCTCATTCATCTCTCTTTTCATCTCTTCCGGCAGTTCTCTTTTCAAAAGAAAACCCTTGGAAAGTTCCCCTGTAATATGTTCTGCATCGGCAGCACTGCCGCCATTTCCGCAAATAAATAAAATTTTCGACTTGAAAAATGAATTTTCTATGATACTGTAAGCCTGGAAAATGCTTTCAGATGCCGGAAGTAATTCCGGAAACCTCTGAAAAAGGTTTTCGGCGTACTCTTGAACTTTTGTGTTTTCCATGTTGATAACTCTGTTTATGGATTGTTGTCAATTTTGTCAGTAACTTTTCTTTATTAATAAAGCACTGTTTTCTGACAAAGTCAAAACATTTTATGAACATTCTTTAAAGTTTTTTTTTGAATATTAAAGAAAACGTTATTGACATTTTCAACATTGCATACTACTGTATAATATATTTAAAATACAGAATATGATAACAACCGCTCGATGGAAAAATGTCAACAAGCCATCAGCAAAGGAGAAAAAACGATGAAAGTTAATGTTAAAAGAGATGTCCTTTTGAAAGGACTCCAGAGAGTCTGCAACATCATTGGCTCCAGAACAACCATTCCCGTTCTTGCAAATATTGTTATGGAAGCTAAAGATGGTTTCATCCACATGACCACCACAGATTTGGAACTCAGAATTTCTACAAAACTTCCCGCAGATGTTCAGGAAGCTGGTATCACAACCGTTCCCGCAAAACGTCTTCTCGGTCTGGTTTCCAAGTTCAAAGCTGAAGATGTTCTCATGGATTCCGATGACAGTTTCAATGTCAAGATCCTTTGCGGAACCGCTGATTTCAAACTTCTCGGACTCGATCCTAAAGACTTCCCCGAAGCTGTGGAATTTGCTCCCCTGAGAAAATTCAAGCTCAAACAGGCTGATTTTGCAAGACTTATCGACAGAATCTCCTACGCTGTCAGTCTTGATGACTCCAGAAAAGTCCTGCACGGTATCCTCGTTTCCATCAAGGAAGGCGTTCTCACCACCGTTGCAACCGATGGAAAACGTCTTGCTCTTTCCGAAAAACTTCTGGAAGAACCCTGCGAAGGAACCGAAGGCGATGTTATCATTACCTTGAAGTCTGCAACCGAAGCCAAGAGAATTCTGGAAAAAGAAGGCGAAATCTTCATTGAAATCGGTGAAAACCTGGTTTCCTTCAAGATCGGTGATACAGAGATCGTTTCCAAGCTGATCGAAGGAAATTATCCTCAGTACCGCGCTGTGATCCCCCAGAACTTCTCCAAGTCTGTTGCGATCCCCTGCGGCGATTTCAGCGATGCTCTCGATATCGTCAGCATTCCCCTTTCCGATTCCTCTTCCTATGTCAAACTTACTTTTGCCGAAAACCAGCTGAAGTTTGAAGCAAACAGCAATGTTGGCGAAGGACGCGAAGTTATGCCTATCGAATATGGTTTTGAAGAAGTTGCAGTCTCCTTCAATCCCCAGTTCCTGGCAGATCCTTTCCGTCACCTGGATGTGGAAAATGTCACTCTCAATATGAATGATTCCTTCAGCCCCATTGAACTGGTCAGCGGTGACGGATTCATTTATATCATCATGCCCATGCGCAAGAGCTGATGTTATCGAAACTCAGATTACATCATTTCAGAAACTTTGAGACAGCAGAATTTGATCTTTCTGCTGTCGTTTCTGTGTTTACAGGGAAAAACGGAACCGGGAAAAGCAGCGTTCTTGAAGCGATTTATCTCTTCTCCACTTTGCGCTCTTTCCGGACTTTTTCCCTGTCTGAACTGAAAAAGATCGGTACTCCGGGATATATGGCGGAACTGGATCTTTCTCTCCGCGGCGGCTGGGATACCACGCTGCGGATCACTGATCTTGATGTGCGGTCCCTCTTTATGGATGGAAAACAGATACGGAAAGCAAGTCAGTTTGCCGGCTGTTTCAAGACCGTTGCATTTCTGCCGGATGATTCCGATTTGATTACAGAAGGTCCCGCTTACCGCAGACGTTTTCTGGATCGCTTTCTCTGTATGACCGATCCTGTCTATTATGCCTCGATCCAGCAATATCAGACCGCTCTGAAGCATTATAACACGCTTTTGAAGAAGAATGTGCCGGATCTGCGGGCTTATACGGCTTACGCATCCATTCTGGCAGAAGAGGCTGCTGTGATCCTTCCGAAGCGGGAAAAAGCCATACAGGAGCTTTCTGCGAAAACTTCAGAGATCCTGAAAGAAATGCGTCCGGAACTTGCAGGGTTTCAGATGGATTATCATTTTGATCCGAAACTTATGGAAAAAGAGTTCTTTCTGTCAAAGTTGGAATCCAATTTTGAACGGAACCGGCTGCGCGGAAGTTTGAGTATCGGACCGCACCATGATGAACTTGATATTGCTGTTTCCGGAAAAGTTTTGCGGAATTACGGTTCACGCGGACAGTGCCGGATCTCCGCTTTGTCCATGAAACTGGCGGAATTGGAATTGATTTCCGAGCAGTTCGGCAGTTTCACTGTGATCGTTGATGATGCCTTTTCTGACTTGGATATTCCGGCTAAAGAAGCGTTTCTGCGGAGAGTTTCCAAAGCGGAACAGATTTATTATGCTTTTACTGAACTGCCTGTCGAAAAAGAATTTGAAGGGGCAAATATTATAACGTTGGGAGAAAACGCATGAAGAAAGTATTTTTTCTTGATCGTGACGGAGTGATCATTGAAGATGCCAATTATCTGAGTTCACCGGAACAGGTCGTTCTCTGCAAAGGAACAGCGGAAGCCTTCCGGATGATCAAAAATGCCGGATATGATATTGTTGTTGTTTCCAATCAATCCGGGATTGCCCGCGGTTATTTTACGGAAGCGGATCTGAAAAAGGTGGAAAAACATATTGAAAAGTGTTTGACAGATGCCGGAGCGCCTCTTCCTGCCGGCTGGTATTACTGTCCGCATCATAAGAAAGGTTCTGTACCGGAATTTGCCATTGACTGCGATTGCCGGAAACCGAAACCGGGACTTCTTCTTGCGGCAAAGAAAGATTTTGATATTGATTGTGAAAAATCTTTTATTATCGGTGATAAACTTTCTGATTTGGAATCAGGTTTTGCAGCAGGCTGTCAGACAGGTGCCCTTGTTTTGACCGGACATGGTACGGAACAGGAGTTGAAGCCTTTGGATAAGCCATATAAAACTGCTCCGGAAATATTGGAAGCAGTGAAAGTGTTGCTGGATAAATAATTTATTTCCAATAACTGTTTCATGTGAATAATTTTTTTCAGTCTGCTATTATCATATTGAAAAATTAAAAAATGTTGCCAGTATTTCCAATCTCAAATACTGGCAACATTGTAATATAACATGAAAAGTAATAAAAGTCAAATTTAATTAAGAAAATAATTTAAGATTCAGTAAACTAAAAAAAATAATCCTTTTAGTTATGAAATTTTAGCTATGAAAAATAAAAAAAATGTTGCCAGTATTTCCAATCTCAAATACTGGCAACATTGTAATATAACATGAAAAGTAATAAAAGTCAAATTTAATTAAGTAATAAAAGTCAAATTTAATCAGGAAAATAGGATAACAGAATGTTATAAAAAATGAATTATTTGGTAGAGTGAAAAACAAAAAAGCAGTATTTTTAGTATATAAAAAATCTTGAAAATAGCATATAAAAACTAAAAAAATGTTGCCAGTATTTCCAATCTCAAATACTGGCAACATTGTAATATAATCTGAAAAGGGTAAAAAGTCAAGTGTTTCAGAAAACTTTATTTGAATAAATCCAATGGAGTAAGAACATTATTTATTACAAACGGAACCTGACCGCGCAGGATAACTGTTTGTTCCGATGTATCAGGATCAACGCCGGAAACACAAAGTTCCAGACCTTTTGCAGTCAGAAGTTCAATATCAGAATATTCCATTTTTTCAGTCAGACGCACGCTGTTGAGTATGAGATCAAAAGAAAAAATACCCTGTTCGACAGAGGAGTTTGTATTCATAACGGCGGAAACGAGAGGAGATTCCAAAATATCGATTCTTGTTCCTGTTTCCAATTCAATATCAGAAAGTTCCACAGCCAGAACGAAACCATCGGACAGAGTATTGACTGCTGTGTAGGGAAAAATAAGAAATGAATGATCCGGCTTGAAAATACGGATATTTCCAGCAGGTGCAATACTTTCCGGGAAGTCTTTCATTGTCAGGGCAATGGCATTTGTATTTCCTGAGACGGATTCTTTCAAATATCCCGGATATGCGGCGAGATAGTTATCATCGGCAGCAATGACAGCAGACTGCGGTGTGATATCCCAGTCGGTCCAGTGTTCCCATTCGCTGACATTCTGATTGGAATCAGCAGATGTGATGAGATGCCATTCAAAGGTACGCCGTTCGCCGTAAGAGGCAGAAAAAGGGTTGTTAGAGGATCTGAGAGAACCGTTCTGATCGAAAGATTCTCCGGTGGTCACGTTGTAATAGATGACAGTTTTCATGAAAAATCTCCTTATTTTTTGAAATATTTTCTGTGTCAACTGCTGAAAGATGCTCTTTTTTTCCTTTCCGGACTGGAAAAAGTGTAAAGATGATGTAAATTTATGGATATTGCATAAAAAATGTTAAAATTGTTCCATACGGGAAATTTTTGGAGGAATAGACGATGTTGGAATTTTTGCGGGCTGGCGGTCCAATGCTGTGGTTGATCATATTTTTCGGTATGATCGGAATTTACGTTTTTCTGGAAAAATTTTTCCAGCTGCGACGGAACCAGGTGAATGTCCGTGAGCTTGTTACCGGATTGGTGAATGTTCTGAAACGCGATGCAATGATCGAAGCGATCACACTTTGTGATACGACACCCGGTCCTGTTGCAAAACTTTTGAATGCAGCGATCCAGGCTTATCAGAATGATGATGATATCAAACCTGCGATCGAAGATACAGCAAGAACAGAATTGAACCGTCTGGAAAGCCGTTTGAACATACTTTCCACGATTGCCAATATTGCGCCTCTGCTGGGACTTCTCGGAACAGTGATCGGTATGTATGACACATTCAGCGGGATTTCTGCTTCCAACGGAATGAGTCTTGCAGCCTTGTCCGGAGGAGTGAAAGAAGCCCTGATCACGACTGCTGCCGGGCTTTGTGTGGCGATTCCTGCCCATCTGGCTTATAATTATCTTCTGACACAGGTTCAGAGTCTCTGTGCTGATATGGAAAAAGCTTCTTCTGAAATTCTTTACTTTTTTGCTCATCGCAAGCAGGAGCGGAAGAAATGATCGATTCTGCCCCCATCAGAATAAGAACAAATTTGAAACCGCGGAATTCACTGACGGATTTCACGCCGTTTATCAGTGTGTTTTTCCTGCTGGTCTTTTTCTTCATGTTAGGGAGTTCTTTCATCCAGATTTCAGGGATTGCGGTGGATCTTCCGCCGGGAAATACGAAAATGTATGATGTAAAAAAGATGGTTGTAACGGTTACAGCTGACAATAAGATCTACTTTGATGATGCGGAGCTTGACAGTATCAATGATTTCAAGAATCGTCTCGGTTCCATGAAATCACGGGAACAGGGAACGCTGCTTCTCCGTGCTGATTCCAAAACCAGTTATGGAACGGTTGCAGAGATAATGGCTATTGCAGAAGAGTTGAATGTAAATGTGATTCTTCCAACGGCAAAAGAAGCACTTCCGGCACCTGTATTCACAAAAGAAGAGTAAGGAAGAGTATTTATCATGGCAGAGAGTAAAGAGAAAAAAATACCTGGAAAGAAGATCGTTTACCCGATCATCGGGGTGATTATTCTTTCAGCACTTCCTTTTCTGATTTTCCGTTCTGTCAAGGAACAGGAGGTTCCTGCAAAAGATCAGGAACGTTTCACATTCATGACGAAGACTCCCAGATCAGAAAATGATCAGCATGATTTGGAATATTGGGAAAAGGCTGGAAACCCGCAGCTCTTTGCAAAACCTGATTCCCAATATGGCTATTCCGCATTTCTCAACCCGGAAATGAATTATTTGAGACCTGTTTCTTCCAGTGTGAACACTCTTCCCACTCTGCCCGGTACTTTTTCTCCCGGTGAAATCGTTCTTCATAAAGAACGTCTCCCGCAAAATCTGCTCTCCCGGGTAAAATTTCCTTTGATTGAGATCACTCAGAAAAAATATGAATATCTTTTTGTGAACAAACCGGTATTCCTTCTGAAAGGCGGTCTGGTCCTGCCGGTCTCTGATTTCAATCCGCCTGCTTCCAAGTTGAAATACTTGAGACCTACTCTACTTGAAGTCAAGAAACCCTCAAAAACTGCTCCGCCGGAAATCACCGTGCTTGAATCCTGCGGCGATAAACAGCTTGATAAAGCTGCTATGAGAGCCATTATGTTCCCGGCTGTTGCCAATGACTATGTCATCGGTACGATCCGGGTCGAATGGCAGCAGAATGGGGATGCAAAATGATACAGATCCTTCCATCCCATGTCTTTGGTATTCTCGTTTTTTTCTGGGTCGCAGTAATCACATTTCTCTGGATCCGCCACGAATACAAGAAAAAACCTCTGGACTGGACTACCACAAAAGAACAGCTTTATTCCTGTTCCAAGTGTCATTATTCTTTTCTTGCAAAAGATGACCGGGGAAATATTACCCGCTGTCCGAGATGCAATGAAATGTGTTTTCTCAAAAAGAAAAAATTCTTTTGAAAGTTCCTGCTATGTCAGAATTTCAGATCCAACAGCTTGGACCCGGCGGGTTCGATGGAAATTTCACCTATCTTGTAACTGCTCCGGATAAAACTGCTTTTCTGGTGGATCCCTGTATCGATCCGGAAGTGATCCGGAAAGCAATCAAAGTTCATGACGGGATAAAGCCCGTTTATATTCTTATCACTCATGCTCACGGGGATCATTTTTCTGCGCTGGAAGAGATTCTTCCATCCTTTCCAGCAAAGGTCTGCACTTCTGAAAAATCTTCCCTGAACTCTGATATAACAGTTCATGACGGAACAGTTCTGCCATTTTACGGCGGGGGAATCACAGCTATTGAAACACCGGGGCATACAGACGATTCCATCTGTTGGAAACTGCCGGATGATTCTGCGATCTTTACCGGTGACACTCTTTTTGTAGACTACATCGGATTCTGCAATGCGTATAAGATGTTCCATTCTCTGGAACGTCTGCGGCAGCTCCCGGATGATATGGTGATCTGCTCCGGACATCATTACGGACATGTTCCGATCGACACCATCGGTCATCAGAAAAAAGTGAATCCTTTTTTTGCTCCTGAGAGTTTTTCCGGTTTTAAACAGGCTCTTCTTGACTTAAAATGAGCTTTATTTCAAGAAAAAAAATATTTTTTAAAATAAAGTATTGACAGGAAGCTAGACCACATATAAAATATTCTGTAGAAAGGAATATTTGTATGCCGTTTCCCTCAAAACAGAAAAAGTTGTATGAACAGCTGCTGGAAGAGCTGCAGCGTTATCCGGCAGGGAGCAAATTGCCTCCTGAACGGATTCTTGCGCAGCAATTCGGCGTTGCCCGCATGACGTTACGGGAACCGCTTGACCGTTTGGTCCGGGAACACAGGATCATCCGCAAGCGGACGGGGACTTTTATTCTTGATCCGGAATCAGGCGAACTCCCGTCTGCCCCGCAGAAAAATAAAAATATCCACATTCTTCTGCCCTGCCCGGATTACTCCGTTTCTTCCGGATATTTCTCTTATCTTGTTACAACAGAATGTATCCGCGGTGCTATGAAAGCGGCTGTCCGTTACGGATCGCAGGTGATCACGATCCCGGTTTCCCAGACGAACGAACAGGAAAAGATCGACTGGAACCAGCTCTCCCTTCTGAAACGGGATAATATCGTTCTGTTTGCCGGGGACTGGTATAAGAGTTTGTTGCCTGTTCTCATCGAACGTGGCTGTCGGGTCGGGGCAATTCTGCCGCAGATGGAAGAAAATCTGGAAGACCTTCTTCAGAATGCAGAAAATTATCTGATCTTCAAACGCCCGATGCTTGCCAACTACCTTCCGGAAGTACTGGCTGACCTGAAAGAAAAAGGCTGCCGGAACCCTCTGCTTTTTACAAGAAAAAACTTTTCCATGCTGTTCCCCCACCCGGAATGGAATCTGACGGATCATCTGGAGGAAATCAGAAAATCTTTTTCCCCGGGAAAATTACAGTTTCATATGTGTGCAGAACAAACCAGCTTTGTGGAACAGTGTGCCAAAGTTTGGGAACTCTTTGAAAAAGAACCTTTTGATGCTTTGATTTTTGATTCAGAATCGAATCTTGGACAGGCTGTCAATTTGCGGAAACTCTGCAATCTTCCGGAAGATCTGCCGATTTATGTCAGAGGCAGAGATCTGCTGGGCGGGAGTACCGATTCCCGGAAAAATCTCTATTATTCCCGTTCCGGTTTCATGGAATGCAGCCATGATCTGGCGGAACAGCTTCTTTCCGGAGAGGTATCGGAACAGAAAATTTCTGACTTCAAACACTTTATTTATGACGGCGAAAGTGCATGGAAAGACAATCAAATATAATCAACCAAGGAGAAGAAAAATGAAAAAAACAGAATGGAAAGGCTGGTCGAAGCAGTTTACGCTGATCGAACTGTTAGTGGTCATTGCTATCATCGCGATTCTGGCAGGAATGCTGCTGCCCGCACTGAACAATGCAAGGAAGAGTGCAAGATCTTCCCAGTGTATCAATAATACAAAGGAAATATCAAGAATTTTCCTCAATTACAGCGGGGATTATGGCGATCATCTTCCCAACCCCTGGACCATGCGCGGCAGTGGAAATGTTTCCGATAAATATTTCTTCGGAAAACTTGCTAAAATGTACAATGTCCAGCATGGCGAAAAATACCATAACACGATTTTCCGCTGTCCGGATTATCCCCTGAAAGGATATATTGACGGAGTTTTTGCAACCAGCTACGGCGCAAATATTTATGGTTTCATCGGGACGGAATCTCCTACAGATAATGCAGTATTGAATTATAAGAAACTCAACCAATTTTCCTCTCCCTCCAAGACTTGTATGGTTGCTGACAACTACAATCATTGGCGCGTGGATTTCAACGGTCAGGCAGCAGATATTCCGAATGATAATCTGCATACAAAGGCTTATGTTGCATTCCGCCATAACGGCAGAGCAACTGTTGCGTTCCTTGACGGTCATTCAGAATCCCGTACCAAAGACAAAGTCCCCTGTCTTCAGGGATATCCTGATCATACAAACAATACAAAGAAGGCTCTGATGTATAATTCCTTCTTCTGGCACATCAGCCGTACCCCAACAGCTTTTCATGGAATGTGAGGTATAAAATATGAGAACTTTATTGTTATTATTACTTGCGGTGAACGTTGCCGCAGCAGAAATGGTGCTTGTGAAAGACGGCGTTCCCCAGGCTGAAATCATTTTGCAGGCAAACCCCACCGCAGCCGCTCAGCTGGGTGCATTTGAACTGAATCATCATGTCAAACTGATCACCGGCGCAGAATTTCCGGTCAAATACGGAAAAGGTTCTGCCGGAAAGATCCATATTGAGATCGGCGGCGATAACAAGCCAACCGGAAAAGAGTATTCTGCAATCAAATTTTCCAAAGGAAAGATCCGTATTTATGGAAGCGACTCTCCGGAATTCCGCAAAGTCACTTACAAATACAGAGACTCTTTCCCCAAGGATCCGTTCAAGGGTTCTCTCTTCGCCGTGTATGACTTCCTCGAAAAATATTGCGATGTCCGCTGGTACGGTTTGACCGATGATGCGACTGCATACACTCCCCGGAAAACATTGTCTGTTCAGGTGAAAGATCACTATCACTCTTCCCCCACTGATGCGTTCCGCGGAAACCACAACTCCGGCGGCAGACCCAAGATGCTGAAAGTTCAGGCATACACTCCCCGTGATCAGGATCTGATGCTCCTGCGCTGGAGAAACACAAGTTTCTTCGGACAAACCAACCATAACGTCTACCGTATTTATTTTACCCACTGGGGCAAAGCAAAGAAACCGGCTTACGCCGCACTGTTCAAGGATCGCCGGAAACATTACTTTGCACAGGGATATGATGGAAGAATGGCTCCCTCCGATGGTTTTGTCCGCCGGGAATATCCCAATGATGCCGATCTTCCGCCGGGAATCTGTTTCTCTGAACCGGGCGTGGTGGAATTCTTTGCAAATCAGGCTGTGGAACAGTGGCAGGGCAAACCCATGGTCGGACTGCCCAGCAACGGAAGATATCAGAAACGCATCGAAGGAAAGCCCTTCTACTCTTCCGTTCAGCATCAGGATACTCAGGGCCCCTGCAGCTGTCCGAAGTGCATCAAAGCCGCAAAGAAAGGACAGAATCACATCATGTGGCAGTGGATCGCCGATATTGCCAATGCCGCAGCCAAAAAGCAGCCGGGGATCGGGATCTCAACTCTGGCTTATCAGAGATCTCTTGCCTATCCGGAAAATGTGAAACTCCCGGATAACCTCTGTGTTCAGATGTGTCTGGGGATCCATGCTTGGTGGAACCCGGAATTTTACAAGATCCAGCACGATGAGATCTATAAGAAATGGATGAAGAACAAAGGCAAGAAAGTCATGACCAGCTGGATTTATCTGTTCAGCCCCAGCTGGGATTCCAAGACCCGTTACAAACATAAATTCTTCCCCGGTGTCTATCCCAGACATGCCGGAAGGATCGCAAAAGAGATGGCTCAGGACGGTATGCGCGGCTACTTTATCGAATGTGAATGGTTCTGCAGCATGCTGGAAGTCTATGTCGTCAACAAGATCTTCTATGATCCCAGCCTTGATCCGGATCAGATCGTGGACGAGTTCTTTGTCAAGTTCTATGGAAAAGCCGCACCGGAAATGAAGGCGTTCTACACCGAACTGGAAAATATCTACTGGAACTGGAAAAACTATCCTGCCAGCATGTTCGGCAAAAACGGTGTCGCAAACCGTCTTCGCGCCCACTCTCTCGGAACAGGTATGCTGGACGCCAACAACAACTGGAGCGTCGGAACAGAAGAGCGGATGAAGAAACTTTCCGGACTGCTTGCTGCTGCTGAAAAGAAAGCTGCCGGCGATGCGCTGGTCATGAAACGCATCGGCTGGATCCGGAAAGGATATTGGGATCAGGCTGTGGAGGGCAGACAGGATTACGTCCGCCGTCTGAAAGTCAATACCATGCCGGAAAAGAATATCGTCATCAACCGTGTTGCCGATGCAAAGGGCGATCCCTCCAAAATCGACTGGAGCAAGCAGGTATCTGTCGGCGATTGCCACACCACGGAAGACGGAACCACCATTCCCAACGCATTCACTCTGAAACTTGCTGCTGACAATGAATATCTCTATTTTGAGTTTGTGGAAAAGAAAGTTCAGAAAGAGCCGATCCTCTGGAAGAACTACTTTGAAATCTTCATGTCCGGCAAAGATAAAACACAGATCATCCAGATAGCGACCGCGCCCGAAACCGTGAAGCCGCTGCGCTACAAGACAGAGATGATCAATGATGTTCTTCATACCAAAGGCGTTGCGTTCCCGCTGCAGTATAAGGTTCTGGAAAACAAAGACAGCTGGCACTGGCAGATGTCCTTCCCCATTTCCGTTCTCGGAAGCAAGGATCTCCGCCGGTTCAATATGAACTTCCGCCGCTACTCTCCGGACTACAAACTGCTCTGGAACAAATTCTTTGCCTCTGCCGCAGAATGTGCCAACCGGATGGGTTATGTTTCCATCAAGGGCGGCAGTTCAGCCGGTCCGCAGGAACTCGGATTCCGGGAAGGACGGATCAAGAACGAGATCGGCAACTGGTTCCTGAATGCCGGAACCATCTCCTTTACTCCTGTCAAAAATGTGGCGGAAGTGAAGATGAAAGCCAAAGATCTTCTTGTTTGCGCCGATCAGATCCAGGTCGTTTCCGGGGATAAGGTCACATTCCGCTGGAAAGCAGAAGGAACAGCACTTCCCCGCTGCAATATCCAGCTGTTCGGCGGTTCAAAACAGATCGGTCTGAAGAGTGTGAAAGCTCTCTCCAAAGGAAATGGGATCTATGAATTCACCTACCTGATCCCGGCAAAAACCACCTCATGCCGTCTTGTCTTCGGTTCAGCAAAAGAAATCACATTCAAACTTACTGCTCCCACAGTTACCATCGGAGGCGGAAAATGAAAAAAGCAATCATTATTTTTACAGCCATTCTTGGATTTTCCCTGCTCGGTGCAGGGGAATTGCCGAATCTGGATTGGAAAGTCGTCAACGGAAAAATGGCAAATTGGAGCGGTCTGGTCGTTCCTGCCAAAGACGGCGTTGTTCTGAAAAAAGGCATCTCTTACAGCAAGCAGAAATATCTGATCGGAAAGAAGCGGAAAGTTCAGGTGACTTTCACCGTTCAGGGAAAAGGTTCCAGCATCGGACTTTACTATTATTCCAAGCAGGGAGCGATCCTCGGCGGAACACAGGAACGGTTCCCCAATGCGGATTCTTTCAAGAAATTTGTTGCGGAGTTTGAATTGCCGGAGATGGCAAAAAAACAAAATGTCGGTTCTTTCCGGGTTTACTTTACGACTCCCGGGAACCTGCAGATAAAAGAAGTCAAAATGGAATTTGTGGACTGAGAAAATGGTAGAAAAAAACTATGATGTCGCCGTATGCGGCGGCGGTGTTGCCGGTGTTGCAGCTGCTCTTGCGGCTGCCAGGCGCGGCATGAAAACCGTATTGATCGAAAAAACGATCCTTCCCGGCGGGCTGGCAACCTCCGGACTGGTGCTGGTTTATCTGCCCCTCTGCAATGCCAGAGGAACCCAGATGATTTACGGGATTTCGGAAGAACTGCTCATCGCCTCCAACAAATACGGTCCTCTGACCCCGGATCCGGATTGGCAGAAAAAAGGACGCCGTTACATGGTGAACTTCTCCCCCGGTTCCATGGTATTGGTCATGGATGAACTGCTGGAAGCTGCCGGAGTGGAAGTCTGGCTCGATACCGTCATCACCGGCTGCAAAGTGGAAAACAACCGTCTGAAAGAGATTTCCGTTTTTAACAAGAGCGGAACGGTTCAGGTGAGCGCAGAAACCTTTGTGGATGCTACAGGCGATGCCGATCTGCTTTATCTTGCGGGCGAACCCTGCAACTACTCTGAAAACTCCATGGTTCTCTGGACGATCGAGCATAATGAACACGTCAAGTCCAATAATGATCTGGACAGCTGGTCCCATGTTGCCATCCATGCAGATCCTCTTGCAAATCCCTATACTTACGAACACATTTCCGGAAAGATGGTCACAGACTTTGTTCTGGAAGGACGCCGCCGTTACCGCAAACTGCTTCAGAAAGAAGCCGCGGAAGGGGTTTCCGACCGGAAGAGCCATTATCCGCTGACATTGCAGACACAGGCTCCGATCCGGAAAGGCCGCTGTATTCAGGGGTGTTTCACCATGGAAACGGGCATGGAAAGCCGTTCTTTTGAAGACTCTGTCGGTTCCATTGGCGACTGGCGCAGCGAGAAAGTCTGGCAGATCCCGTACCGTTCTCTTCTGCCCTGCAATCTCCGGGGCGTGATCGCCGCCGGACGGTGTATTTCTGCCATTGGCGATGCCTGGGAAGCCACCCGTGTGATCCCTGTTGCCGCAATGACCGGGGAAGTTGCCGGAATTGCCGCTGCTATGTCCGTCAAACAGGGGCAAACTCCCCATGATCTGGCGTATCCTGAACTTGCCGCCGAACTGCGGAAGCAGGGTTTCCTTCTGGAATATCCGGAATAAAAGGAAATTGCCTTAAAAAAACTACTTTTCTGTCCTCCTGAACTTTGGCGAAGGAGGACATTTTTTTGTACTGATGTTTCCGGAAACTTTCTGTTTTCTTCCGATTATCAGGAATTTAATCTGCGGCAGTGATTGCAAATATCGGAAACAGTGCTATATTACAGGGAAATGGACTGAAAACAAGATCAATTAACATAAAGGATAACGAAAATGTCAGAAAAACTGATGCTTGGTTTGCCGAAGGGCAGCTTGGAAACGGCTACAGCAGAAATGTTCAAGAAAGCCGGATGGAAGATTGAAATCAGCTCACGCTCCTACTATCCCAGAATCGACGATGAAGACATCGATTGTATGCTGATCCGCGCACAGGAAATGTCCCGTTACGTGGAAGAAGGAATTCTGGATTGCGGTCTGACCGGTCATGACTGGATTCAGGAAAACGGTTCCGATGTGGAAGAAGTTGCAGAACTGGTCTACGGAAAAGTCGGCAGAAACCCCTTGAGATGGGTTCTTGCAGTTCCCAATGATTCCGATATCACCTGTGCTAAAGATCTGGAAGGCAAACGGATCTCCACCGAAGCGATCGGTATGACCAATGCCTATCTTGCAAAGCATGGTGTCAATGCAAAAGTGGAATTCTCCTGGGGTGCAACCGAAGTGAAGCCGCCGAGACTGGCAGATGCCATCGTGGAAATCACCGAAACCGGTTCTTCTCTCCGTGCAAACAATCTGAAGATCATCGATACTCTCTGCACCAGCACCACCCGTTTCATTGCAAACCATACTGCAATGCAGAATCCGTTCAAGCGGAAAAAGATCGAACAGATCGCCATGATGCTTCAGGCAGTTCTCAATGCAGAGGGCAAAGCAGGTATCATGATGAACGTCAAGAAGTCTGACCTGCCCAACCTGCTGGAAAAACTTCCTGCACTTCAGAGACCGACAGTTTCCGAACTTTCCGATCCCAACTGGGTTGCTCTCAATACCATCGTTACCGAACAGGTTCTCCGTGACTTGATCCCTGAACTCAAGGAACTCGGTGCAACGGGTATTATCGAATATCCCTTGAACAAGTTGGTGGATTAAGGAACACCTGACAAATATTTTATGTTCACACCGATCAAGAGTGTGAACCGGCTTGTCTTACAGGATGCGGTGGGGGTTGGCTCTGCCGCATCCTTTTCTTTTTTAAGGATTATCGGGAAATGATCAAAAAAAACAATGACAAGGATTTTTACAATGAAGAAAAAAATGTTAACGATGATTGCGGCAGGAGTTTTTCTCGCCCCTGCTCTGTTTGGGAAATCTGCAATGAAAACCGGAACCGATAAAAAAGGGCGTACCTTTCAGTATGCAACGGAAGATCCGTTCAATGTCAGGATCTATCAGCTGAAAAACGGCATGAAAGTTTATCTTTCCGCAAACCCTGCCGAACCTTCCATCAATATCATGACGATCGTCAACGCCGGTGCAATGGATGAACCGGAAAATTCCACCGGACTTGCTCACTATTTTGAACACATGATGTTCAAGGGAACGGATAAGATCGGTGCGCTCAACTGGAAAAAGGAAAAAGCTCTTCTGGACCGTCTGGATCAGCTTTTTGAACAGCGCAGAAACTCTTCCGATCCCGCAAAACAGGCTGAGATCTACAAAGAAATCGACAAAATTTCCGCAGAGGCTGCCCAATATGCTTCTCCCGGCGAATTTTCTAAAATGGCAGACTCTCTCGGTGCAAGCGGTCTGAATGCTGCAACCAGTTACAATTATACAAATTATGTGGCAAAAATTCCCTCGATCGAACTGGAAAAGTATCTGAAACTGGAAGCCGAACGGTTCCGGAACCCCGTACTGCGACTCTTCCATACAGAACTCGAAACCGTATATGAAGAGTTCAACCGGGGACAGGATAATGACTACCGGAAATCCCAGGATGCTTCCCTGAAACATCTTTTCCCCGGACACCCAATCGGACGTTCCGTGATCGGGCTGCCCGAACATATCAAACTTCCCTCCATGAAAGATACCATGGCGTTCTACCGGAAGTTCTATGTTCCCTCAAATATGGCTGTCATCATGACCGGTGACCTGGATCATGAAAAGACCATGGATATGCTGGAAAAAACACTTGGAACACTTCCTGCCAAACCTGCGCCGGAACACAAAGTTTATAAAGACACTCCGCTTAAAGAGACAAAAACGATTTCTGTGACCGGAGCCGATGCGGAACATCTCCGGATCAGTGTCAAGATCCCTCTGACCCCGCAGAACAGAATGTTGTCCAGTGTGATCGCCGCCCTTCTTTGCGATAACGGGTACGGGATCATGGAACAGAATCTGATCCGTTCCAGAAAAGTGCTGAGTGCTTATGCGTTCTCCTTTGAATTGCGCGACCAGATCATTTTCATGCTTGCCGGAATCGGAAAAGAAGGACAGTCCCTGGAACAGACTGCTGAGTTGATCCTCGGTCAGCTGAAACGGATCGAAGACGGTAAATTTGAAGATTGGCGCATCCGTGCCGTCGCTGAAAATACCCGTGTCCGCATCGCCGAACTGAAAAGCGGAAACTCCGGAGAACTTAATGATGAACTGGCAGAACTTTTCCTTTCCGGAACTTCTTATGCTGACTTGCTGAACACTCCGGAAGAGGTTGAAAAAGTCACCAAAGCCCAGCTTTCTGAGTTTATCCGGAAGTATTTCAACCACTCTGTCATCGTCTACAAACGCACCGGAAAACCGACTGATATGGTGAAAGTTGAGAAACCGCCTATCACCCCTGTCAAGTTGAAATCCGGAGAGCTTTCTTCCTTTGCACAGGAATTTTTCAAGCAGCCGTCCACCGAAGGACAGCCGGAAAATCTGGAAAAAGCAAAAGTCCTTTCCAAAAAGAAACTGGCCTCCGGAAGAGAACTGATCAAGATCAAGAAGGATTACGGCGATGGACTTTTCCGGGTTCAACTCACATCCCCCCGCGGAAAATATCATGATAAACGGATCGATATCGCTCTGGGATATCTGGAGTTTCTCGGAACAGACAAATATTCCGCCGGAACCCTCCGGCAGGAGTTCTACAAACTGGGAATGAAGATGTCCACGGACTCTTCCGCTTATTACACCACTCTGGAAATCAGCGGTCCTGTCGGACGGTATGCCGATGCGATGGCTCTGCTGAACCATTTCCTCCGGAACATGAAGCCGGATCAGGCCGCCCTGAAAGGATATATCCCTCTCATCCTGAAAGGACGTGCCGACACAAAGAAAAACCCGTTCCAGAACTTCCTGCAGACCGTCTACTATGCCTGGTACGGTCCAGTGAATCCCTTCGTGAATGTGCCGTCTGAAAAGGAACTGCGTGCCATGAAAGCGGAGGAACTGACAGGACTTCTTCAGCAGCTCTTTACGGAACATACAACCAAACTGATCTATTCCGGAGATATTACGCTGAAGAAAGCTGCGGAAGAAGCGGAAAAACTTCCTGTCATTGCCGGCGGAAAAGTCCCGAAACGCCCCTTCTATCCTGTCCGGAAAGTGGAAAAACCGACGATCTGGGTTGTGAATTATGATAAAGTTCAGCTTTCCATCGGTCTGATCTCCTCCGGTGAAAGCTTCAAGCCGGAAGATATGGCGTTTGAAGAAGTGATCAATGAATATTTCTTCCAGGGATTGGATGCCATTGTCTTCCAGGAGATCCGGGAATCCCGTGCATTGGCATATTCCGCCAACGGAAGTTATCTTCTGCAGAAAGAAAAAGGCTATGCGGCACGTTCCTACATCATGGCAGAAACTCAGCCGGACAAAGCTCTTGAAGCGATCAAAGCGGCTCAGGGACTTCTGGCAGATGTTCCGTTCTACGATTCCAAGTTCAATGCGGCAAAACAGTCTGTCCTGAAAAAACTTGCGGCTGAACGGAAACTCGGGTCTGCGGTCTATCATCACTTCTGTACCGCTGAACGTGCCGGACTGAAAGGCGATTGGAGAAGAGACCTTTACGCAGCTGTCAAAAAGATGGATGAAAAAGAGTTCCGTGCGCTTGCGGCAAAGAAACTTTCATCCTGTAAATATGACATTGTGATTGTCGGAAAACCGGATGCAAAACTCCTGAAAGAGCTTTCCGGAATCGGAACTGTGAAGAAGTTGAGCTCCAAAGAGATTTTCGGCTTCTGAGACAATATCGCAGAAAAAACAAAAGAGTAATTCCCAATCAGGGGTTTCGTGAACGGGGAGACAAAAGAAAAACTTTTCAGGAAAGTTTTTCTCCTTTCTCCCCGCCCCCCTCTTTTCTCTTTTCAAACCTTTTTGCGGCATTCCGATTTTCGCACTGCAAAAATCAGAATGCCATCATAAAGTTAAAAATGATGGAACCGCTGCAAATAACATGCGGCAGTCCCTTTTTGTTTACAAATCAATTTCATTCAGGAATTGATAAGGCAGTCCTTCATTCAACAGATGGGAGCAATCGGAAAAACTGATGCACTTCGGAGATGTGATCCCGTTCGGATTGTTCCTGAACTCAAAAACACTGACACCTGTGTGATTTACGTCAAAGGAACTCCAGAAGAGGTGCGGCGGGATCCCGAGCAGATAGGGAACCAGAAGAAGCGTTACCCCCTGATGACAGAAGAGAGCGACACGTTCTTCGCTGGGCCGGAGGATTTTGTAAAGTCCGTATCCTTCACGTTTGTATCCCAACCGTTCCAGAAAGGCATCTGAAGCAGCTTCCAGCCGTTTGTAACAGGCTTTGACATCCAGCTCCTGAACACTCTTGCCATCCTGCCAGTTTCCGTTGCCGAGAAGTTCATCGCCGTTCTGCAGGAATTCTGTGTTCTGGCGGAAAAACAGCCAGTGGACAAAGTCGCCGTTGTACTTGACAGTGAACTCTTTCCATGTGTAATCTTCGCTTGCCCAGTCTTCGATCTGAATAGGGATACTCAGCATTTCACTGGTGGGTCTGGCAGTTTCCTGCGCCCGGATCATGGGAGAAGCAAAAATCTTATCGAGTCCATGAACGGCGAACCGTTTTGCCAATGCCTGTGCCTGAAGTTTTCCTTTCGGGGTGAGGGAATCCGGAGAATAAACCGGGTCTCCGTGCCGGATGAGAAATAATAACATATCACCGTCCTTTTTTTTCTTTGTTTTTCGGGATTTAATATACCACAATTCCCATAAAAAACAAGCCATTTTCTAATAAAATGAACTACCTCATTTGTATTCTTTTTATTGTATGCTATTTTACAGGTTTTCAAAAACAGAGGATCGATGATGGAGAAACTGTACGGAACGATAGCGATGCTGATCGCAACAGTGATATGGGGAACAGGCTTTTCTGCGCAAAGCAGAGGGGCTCAACTGGTTGACCCCATGTTCTTTATCATGCTGCGGTCCATCGTGGGCTCTGCGGCTCTGGCAGTGATTATTCTCGTCATGGATCTCTTCCGGTTCAAACGGATCACAGTCTGGGGAAGTGCCGGGACGGAACGGGAACGGAAGCTTCTGCTTGCCGGCGGGTTCTGGTGCGGTTTTGTGATCACCACAGCCAGTTTTCTTCAACAGTGCGGAGTAAAGTATATTTCTGCCGGAAAAACCGGATTTCTGACTGCATTATATATCATTATTGTGCCGCTTTTAGGAATTTGTTTCAAACGGAAGACCTCTCCGGTTCTGTGGCTGGCGGTCATTCTGGCAATGTGCGGGACCTGGCTGCTCTGCGGCGGAATCGGAAGTCTCGGCATCGGAGAATGGCTGGTGATCGGCTGTGCGGTGATCTATTCCCTGCATATTCTCGTTATCGATTATTATGCTCCGAAGTGTGATTGTGTCCGTCTCTCCTGTCTGCAATTTCTGACTGCGGCGATCCTTTCCGGTGGCGTTTCGCTTCTGTTGCGTGAATCATCCGCCGGGACAGCAGAATCTCTCCCTTACTGGCTGTTTTGCGGACTCGGTTCCAGTGCAATCGCATTCACGCTTCAAATGGTGGCTCAGAAATATCTTCATCCGGTCACAGCGACTTTGCTGATGAGTTTGGAATCGGTTTTTGCAGTCATTGGAGGCTGGCTCTTCCTGAAAGAACAGCTTTCTGTAAAAGAACTGATCGGCTGCGGCATCATCTTTCTGGCAATCATTCTTGCCCAGATCCCTCTTCCCGGAAAGAATGAGAAATAAGGTTCATAAAACAAAAAAGGGTTTGCCTTTCGACAATCCCTTGAGAGCGTGATCCTTGAGAATTACTGCTTACCTCTGAGGTGGGGGAAGAGGATCACATCGCGGATGGAATCTCTTCCTGTGAGGAGCATGACCAGACGGTCGATACCGATTCCCATACCGCCTGCGGGAGGCATACCGTATTCCATCGCACAGAGGAAGTCTTCGTCGATGGTCTTCTGGAGTTCGCCTTCGCGGTCGTTGAGCTTTGCCTGTTCGAGGAAGCGTTTGCGCTGTTCGATGGGGTCATTGAGTTCGGAGTATCCGGGGGAGACTTCCTGACCGTTGATTTCCAGTTCAAAGACATCCACAACGGTGGGATCATCTTCGCACTTCTTCGCCAGCGGAACGAGATATTCGGGCATTCTCAGCACGAATGTGGGCTGGATCAGAGTCTGTTCGATGAGTTTTTCATAAACTTCGTGGGTGATTTCCAGATCGTTGAAGTCATCGAGGATGACAGCACCCATTTCCTTTGCACGGGCTGCTTTTTCGTCGCGGGAGAGATCAAACCAGTCAGCACCGGCTTTTTCCTTGACGAGATCGCGGTAGGTTGCGCGCTTCCAGGGACGCTGCAGGTTGATCACTGTGCCGTCGGGCATGGTGGTTTCAAGAGTGCCATTCACCTTCATGGCAACGGTTGTGACCATCTCTTCGATCAGATCCATCATGACTTCGCAGTTGCCGTAAGCCTGATAGATTTCGATCATGGTGAATTCGGGGCTGTGACGGCGGTCGACACCTTCGTTACGGAAGTTTCTGTTGAGTTCAAAGACCTTTTCAAAACCGCCGACGAGGAGGCGTTTCAGGAAAAGTTCCGGAGCGATACGCATGTACATATTGCTGTTGAGAGCTTCGTAACGGGTGATGAACGGACGGGCATTTGCACCGCCGGAAATGTTCTGGAGCATGGGAGTTTCCACTTCCATGAAGCCTTTGGATTCCAGGAATCTGCGGACTTCGCGGATGATGGCAAAGCGTTTCTTGAACACTTCTTTGCTTTCTTCGCTCATGATCAGGTCAAGATAACGCTGACGGTATCTCTGTTCCTGATCAACAAGACCGTGGTATTTTTCCGGAAGAGTGCGGAGAGATTTGGAAAGCAGAGTGCATTTTTCAGCTTTGATGGTGATTTCACCGGTACGGGTCTTGAAGAGTTCCCCTTCCACGCCGATGATGTCACCGATATCGAACTTCTTGAAGAGCTTGAAGAATTCTTCGCCCACAGCATCTCTGGAGACGTAGAGCTGGATTCTTCCGGAGGAGTCTTTCACGTCAGCAAAAACGGCTTTTCCCATTGCGCGGAACGCAGTCATACGTCCGGCAACATTGACTTTTGCCTGTGTTTCAGCATCTTCCACATAAAGTTTTTTTGCATCTGCGGTGAAGATCGCACCATCATAGCGGGTTCCGTAGGGCTTCAAACCGGCAGCTTCAAATTCTGCGATTTTTGCCTTTCTCTGTTCAAAAATAACTTCAGGCTTGACTTCCTGTACCTGTTCCGGCTGGTTTTTCTGTTCAGACATTTTGTATTCTCCATGAAAAAGTTTTTATATTCATCAGGTAATGTACACCCGTTTCTGTTATTTTTCAAGATGATTTCTTCAAAGAAGCGTTCTTTTCCCGGAAAACTCCCGTTCAGCCTTTTGTGAATACAGAGATCATGACAAACGTTCGCAATTTTTTTATACAGAAAACTCTTCCGGAACTGACATATTTCTTCCTGTTTTCGGAAACGTGCCGGAATAATTAATGATAAAATCTCAGACTGTTAAAACAAAAAAAAGACAGAACTGAAGTCTTACCCCCCGATAGGCTCCAATCCTGTCTTATGGGGATTAATATACACTGTTTTGATAAAAAGTCAAGTTGATTTTTGAAATATTTTTAATTTTGTTGTGATAAATTTAAACAGTAGAATAAATATTAGATAGTCTTAGCTTGATTTTATATCAAAATATAATTAATATTTTGCAAAATAATAAAAATATGATAAAAAGTACCAGCCGGGATTGAGTATTATTTAACCTTAATGTTGACATGTTTTTATCCCCTTGTTGAATTTTTATTTTTTTTGTGTTATACTACTTTCGTTGAAGAAAGTCGAGGTGTCTGTGAGTCCGACGAAAACCGCTCAAATTACATTGCCAAACGGTGAAGTCGTTCCGGTCTATCCTGTTGAATCTGTTCAGGAAACGGAAGAGACCAAGCGTTTGCGGGAATCTGCTGAAAGAGCTGGAGCCAATGCGATCGCCAAAGCATTTTCTAAAGGAATTCTTGTCACAATCATACGTGATGGTGTTATGATTCAAATCAATCCCGATCGTACAGAAACGGTGCTTGAGGCGTAATTATGACTCCGGAAAAGGTTTGCAGCTCCATTCAAAACTGGTTCCGGAGTGGTTCAATCACTTCGTCTTGGGCGAGTGATCCCATCGAATTAATCAGGGGGGACATATTTCTAATTCAAAGACCTTATTCATTTGATGACTTTTATTTTGCCATCACAACTCATATGGGGAAAGATCGGAGATGTTTATATGTATAAAACAGGTGTTGATTTTACATAGAGTATGGATATTTTTCTTACCCACTGCCATAGCGACATGTTTAATATCAGAAACACTCATAAAGATATTCCTTATGAGTGTTTCATGATATTTTTTATATTGATTTATTCCGGCAGCATTCCGGGTGTCAAGCCCAGAGGAAGAGCTTCGGGGCGGGCACAGGTGGTTTGCAGGATGATTTCTTTCCCGGCTTCACTGGATTTGTCAAAGGAAAGCATGATCTCCAGAACATGGTTTGCCAATTCTCCATTTGCGCGGTGCGGGCGTCCGCTGCGGAGGGCGTATGCCATATCAGCCGCTCCGATGGACCGGCTGTTTTCTGTATAACCATGAGTCAGCGGAATTTCTTTCCAATCTTCATAACTGGGTTTGAAAATACGGATCTTCCCGCCAAAAATATTGGGATCCGGAACCTGCATGGAGCCTTCTGTTCCATATATTTCAATGGGACTGTGTCCATGGTTATAACAGTCAAAACTGGTAATCACTGTAATGATCGCACCGCATTTGAATTTGATGATCCCTGTCAGATGTGTAGTGACATTTACCGGGTACTGGTCAAAAGGTTTGTACTTATCTTTATACTCATCAGCGACTTCAGGACCATAGGTTCTAGTTTCAAAACCTTTTGCAGTAACAGCTGTAACACTTTCTGCAGGTCCCAGCATATTTACCAGTGCGGTAATGTAATAAGGTCCTAAATCAAGCATGGGACCTGCACCGTAATCGTAAAAGAAAGGAGCCTGCGGCCAATCTTCGGGACCGCGTTCAAGAACCATTGCCGTTCCGGAAAGAGGTTTTCCGATCCAGCCGTCATCAATGAGTTTCCGGGCAGTCTGCTGAGCTCCGCCAAGGAATGTATCGGGGGCGCAGCCAACACGGAGCCCTTTTTCTTTCGCCAGAGACATAACTTTTGCAGCATCTTCAGCATCAACACCGAAGGGCTTTTCTGAATAAACATGTTTTCCTGCATTGAGAGTATCGATGGCAATTTTGGAATGAACGCGCGGCGGGGTCAGGTTGATCACGATCTCAATATCTTCTCTTGCCAGCAGTTCCTCATTGGTCATATTGGGAACTCCATAGAGTTCAGTTTTCTTTGCAGCGCGTTCCGGAATGAGATCGGAACAGGCAACGACTTCAATGATATTGAATTTTTTTGCGGCTTTGAAATAGGTGTCTGAGATCATGCCGCAACCGATAATACCGACTTTTGTTGCTTTCATTATTTGTTTCCTTCTGCGAGTTTGTTTTCTGTCATGAACTTATAACTTTCTTCGATTGCCTGCCACATTTCCACCTGACAGTAATCCAGTTCTACAATAATCGCTTCTGCAGATTCCGGGACCGCCGGCACAAGATCTTTGATGGGAAGATCGCCCTGTCCGAGCGGCAGAAGATCCACTTTCCGGTCAAGGATCCCGTTGACCATTTTATCACCGGTGACATTCTGCTTCACAATACCGTCTTTCATATGGATTGAGATGGTTTGATCTGCAAATTTCTGAAGCATTTCAACCGGATTCTCGGTTCCGAGATTGGTTGACCAGAAGCAGTCAATCTGGAATTTCAGGTTCGGGCATAGCTCTTTATAAATTTCATATTTGATTTTTCCGTCAAGTCTCTGAAATTCAAAATCATGGTTGTGCTGGAAAAGTGTAAAACCATTTGCCGCAAGGATCTCCTGCATCCTGTTTGTATTCTCAGCAGTCCGTTTGATAGCATCCATATCTTTGAAATCAGTGGTCCAGTAACCGCAAACGATTTTATCCAGTCCGAGATCGTCCGCGACATCCATGATTTCTCCCAGGTTCATAGGATCTCTCGCCCACGGGGTGTGAGATGAGACCATTTTCAGCCCGAGATCATCAAGGATCTTTCTGAACTCTCTGGGGCGGACATTCCAAAGCCCGGCAGGTTCCACATACTTGTAACCGATTTCTGCAACGCGCTTGAGAACGCTCACGAAATCGTACCCGACTTTCTCACGGAGAGAATAAAGTTGTACACCGATTGGTTTCATTTTTGAAGAAACTCCTCTTTTAAGGGTTGACTTTTTGTTAACTCGTGTTATATTTCTTCCGTTAAGATAACATAAGACTTTCGTTTTTACAATTGACGAAAAGTACATTTTATTAACGGAAAATCCCACATGTTGAAACACTTGATAAGACTGGAATTACTCGCCTATTTCAAAGCTCCGTCAGAAAGAACAATAAAACCGATCAGAGTTACAAAACGGAAAGAATATCTGGAACTCGTGACGGGTGGTCATGTTTTGTTTTCCGGTCCGGATGGAAAAGATACTTTGTACGGACGCGGTACATTATTCTGGCACAGAGGCGGAGAAAACACGATTTACCGCTATCACTCTGACGATCCTTATTCCTGTTATTCTATTGAGTTTGAAGTCGACGGCGGAAAACGGATCTGTCCAAGAGTGACCATTCCCCTGCAAACAGAACAGCTGATGGGATTTGCAGATGATGTCTTCCGCAGATATCATGCCGGAGAACAGGATAATCCGGCTTTTTGTGCCTTGCTCTATTCCACTTTCTACTGGTTTGCCTCGGGACCGCAGAAAAATCCGGGAGAATCTTATCCGGAGGCACTGAAAGTAGCGTTGGAGTTTATGGAACGGCATCTTGACAGCAGCTTGCGCCTGAATGAAATTGCAGATGTCGCTGAGATCAGCAGATCAAATCTTTTCTCCATTTTTAAGCACTACCTGAAAATATCGCCTCACCAGCATTTATTGAATTTACGGATCAACCGGGCAAAACAGCTTCTTGCTTCCGGAGAAAAAACGATAAAAGAGATCGCTTATGATTGCGGTTTTGAATCTCTGGAAGTCTTTTACCGTCAATTTTCACGGAATGTCGGCACAACGCCGGCTATATACCGGAAACGTTACACACCATCCATTGCGGAATAAACAAAAAATCATTTTCTGAAGCCGGAGATGATATCATCTTTCGTGAAAAATTTTACAGTGTGATAGACTTTCCGTTAATATTTTGTACTTTTCGTCAATTGTGAAATCCTGATTTTTATGCTAGGATATTCGTGGAAAAGCAATTTTTCTGTCAGGAACCGTGAGAAAAAACAAGGATAAAAGATCAAAAAAATCTTTTATCAGAAGGTTTTGAGAAAAGTTTTTATATCAATAATGAACTGTAAAAACTCATAAAAACAGGAAGAGAAAGCATGAGCAGGTATTCAGTAAAAAGAAATGTTGTATTTCGCAAATTCACTTTGATAGAACTGCTGGTTGTGATTGCAATTATCGCGATTACTACGAGTAATTCGATCAGCGTAAACTTATAATGGCTTATCGTGTTTTTGTTCATTTTTTACCTTCCGTTTCCTCTTTTGTAAATCTTCTTATACGCCTAACCAACTATCCGTAGTCATTGCAATCATTGCTATTTTGGCAGGAATGTTATTGCCCGCCTTGAATAATGCCAGAGAAAATGCAAGATCAACAAGCTGTATCAATAACTTGAAGCAAATCGCAGTCGGAGGGATCGCCAATTATCTGAATGATTATAACGATGTCCTTCAGGCAAGCTTTGGAAACGGAAGCTGGGTTGGCTTGCACTTCAAACTGGGATATCTGCCCGACAAAAACTGGAGCCTGGTCACATGTCCCTCCCGCGGTACTGGTCAGGACACAAACGAAAACCGGACTTACGGAGCCAGGCAGGATTCTTATTCCATCAGCTCAAAACATCATGTCCGCCACGACACAAACTTTACCTATAACAATGCCGTAACAGATACCTATTACCTTGTCGCTAAAAAAGTAAAACATCCCACCGACTATTTCTATGCAGGAGATTCCGCAATGAGAACTCAAACAGATCGACGGAATTATTCCTGGGTCAGTGTTCATGTTGAATCCCGTGCAGGATATTTTTATACCGCTCACAATCAAAAAATGAATTTGGCTTTTATTGATGGACATGCTGCAGCAACATCCGGATTGGATTTTATTACAAAAGCTATCCGCTCCTATGAAACAACGACCAGAATGTATTACCTTGATAATACTCTGACCGTCCGTGATGGATTTATCGTTTATTGAGCTGAAAAATTTAACCGGGATTGATATTATGAAAAAAACGATTCTTTTCACCTTCGCGTTGCTGCTGGCAACCGGACTTTATGCACAAAATCTTCTTTCAAACGGATCTTTTGATAACCCGTTGACAGGAGAAACACGGATCAAAAACAATGCGGGCTGGTCACTGCTCAAAATCCATACGGAAGATACCACCTGGAACAAAGCTGCAAGATTGACTGTCACTCAGATCCATTTGAATCAAAAAAATGGACACAAAAGTTTTCTGGCATGGTTCTTTATCGGCGGTGACGGTAAAAAGTTAAACTCGACATTCAAGCTGAAGCCCAATACAAACTACCGTTACTCTTTTCGTTTGAAAACCAATATCAAACCGGAACAGGCCACGATCCTTTGCAGAATCGGCACATTCGGTCCTGATGCGTCCATAAAAAAACAGCTTGCGAAAACAGCTCCGTTGAAACATTTGAATGAAAAGACATGGACAACGATCAGCGGCACGTTCCACAGCGGAAATGAAACGGAAGCCTTGATCCTGATCCCCATTTATTCCGATACGCAATATGGCGAAAAAATGTTGATGAAAGTCGGAAACTGGCTGATGATCGACGACGTGAAAGTGGAAGAAATCCCTGATCTCCCGACAGCAGGGACGGCTGAAAAAAAAACGACTGATTCCGGAAAAGATGTGTATGATTCCGGAAAAATTTACAGAAATTTCCGGACTTTGAAGTCAAATCTTCCCCCCACAGCAGAAACTTCAGTAAGTGTTACAGCAGAAAAAAACGCCTTTCGCGTTATACTTCTCTGTAAGAATCCGGATCTCGGAAAAATCAGGAATCAAACATTTTCCGATTTCAATAATCCGTGGAAGGATGCGGATCTTGCAGAGATATTTTTTGTGCCGGAAAACGCCCAAAAGCCGATTCAATTTGCATTTTCAGTAAATGGTGCAAAATGGACAAGTATTCCCAATGGAGGCAGTACCCCATCATGGAATGCAAATATCACAGTGGAAGCCGGGTTCTGGAAAGTTGAAGCGGTCATTCCTTATCAGCTTCTGGGATATACTTCCATGCCGGAAGAAATTTTGTTTTTTGCTGCCAGAGAGCGGAATCATGTACAGGAATTCAGTTCCCTGGTCTTTCAGGAAAAATCGTTCCACGCTGTCGAAAACTATGGTGTTTTGATCAATATCCCATTCCAAAAATGGATCGCTGTACGTAAAAATGAATTGTTTCAACTGAATAAAAAATTACGCAAGAAATCATATTTAAAACAAATTGAAGAAATAAAATTTACAACACCCGCCAAGGTTTATGCTGAAATCCAGTCATTGAAAAAGAAAATTCATCTTTCCATCCTGGAAGAACAGAAAATCATCGTGTCGCTGCCGCTGCCGGGAGCGGATTTTCATTTGCCTTATATCCCGCAGAAATTTTTGTCTGAAAATGAGTCGATCAAAGTTTTTGCAGCAGGAAATGAACTGTATCCGCTGCCGGTCATGATCTCCAATCTGTCCGGAAAAACAGAAGAATACCGCATCACGATCGAACATCTTGATCATAAGAAGTGTGAACGTTATGGACTGCTTGGAAAAGACGGTGCTGTTCTCGGCAGAGAAAATATTGAAATTTTCCGTGGGATCCGTTCCAGAGTTTCAGATCAGAAAGATACCAGAGAATTTTTTGATGGTCTTGTCTCTGTGGGAAATACAGGAACCATCACAATTCCGGCAAGAGAATCCGCTTTGATCTGGGTCCGGATCAACACAAAAGGGAAATCTGCCGGAACATATACAGGAACGCTCCGTATCAACCCGCTTTCTGTTGCGAACCCGCATCATACCCGGGGAAATACCATGAATGCAGCCAATGCCGTACAGACAAAAACAATTCCGTTTTCGCTGGAGATCTATCCCTTTGAATTGGCAGAAAAGAATGTCGTCCCATTTCATGGATTCAGCAATCCGGCATTCAGTGCGGCATGCCTTCCTGTGCTGGATGAGATCGGGCTGAATGGATTTATGCTTACCCCGCACATGCTTCGGGCTGAGTTTGACGGAAAAGGGCATCTGATAAAATATTGGATCCATCCGAATCAAGCCCCCGTTCTCGCCCGGACTATGGAGTTGCTGAAAGAAAAAATCAGAAGAAAGGAGTGTTTTTTCCTGATCGGCTACGGAAGTTACCATACATTTTATCATAATATTCTTCAGAAAAAATTCCCTGAGGGCAGCAGAGAGTGGAGGACTGCATGGAGCGAATGGATCGGGGCGTTTGACAAAGTTCTGGCTCAATACGGGATCACCAGAGAGATGTACAGCCATGAATTATGGGATGAACCGGATGCAAAGAAAGTCGGGCATATCATGAAACCTGTTGCTCAAATCATATCACAGGATCATCCCGGAATCAGAAAAACAATTACGCTGACCCCCTATATCTCTCTTTGCCGCGGTGTGATTGATTGCGCTCCTTTCGTCGATGAGTTTATCATTTACGGTTCAACCAATCTGACTGACTATAAAACCAAAGGGATCGACTATATTGCAGAATTGAAAAAAGCGGGTGCAAAGCTCAGCGTTTATAAATGCGCAGTCGATAACGGAACACCGGCATATTCTTACTACCGTTGTTATCCGTGGAGGATCCTGAATGAAAATCTTGATGCGCTGTCTCTTTACACCGCTGTCAGCGGATGGTTCGATGGTGGGCATGACTGGCGCTGTATGGGCGGCGGAAACTGGCTGCTCCGCAGTTTCGACGATGTTATCCGGACAGTACGGTCCGATACGCTTCTGATCGGGTTCAATGACATAAAATATATGAAGCTTCTGAAACAGCTTGCAGTTCGTTCCAAGGATAAAAAATTGGCGCAGGAATGTCTTGATTTTTATCGGAAAACGATTGCAGAGGTGATACGGAACAGTCACGATCCGGCATATATCCCATCGGTTCGGCAGAAAATTGCTGATTATATTATCAGACTGCAAAACAGTGCCGCGAAATAAAAAAAGCAGAATATTCAAGGGAGTTTGAAATGAAGATATCTGTACCAATTATTGCAAATGTGGATTTTTTACTGCTTGGCGGTTCTGTTGAAGGATGCCGGAAAGCTGTTGAGTTGGCAAAAAAAGGTTATTCAGTGTTTGCGGCTACCCCTTATTCCCATTTCGGTGAAGATATTTGCTCCACGCTTGAACTTCTGGATTCCGGAAGAAAAACACCGGCACAAGTGAAGCATGAGCTTGATCTGGCGTTTATTGAGTCTGGTGCAGATTTCCTTTTTCAATCCTCTGCTGCCGCACTGACTCTTGACGAAAAAGGTAATGTTGCAGGGGCTGTTATTGCCAACCGGACAGGATTTCAAGCCATCAATGCAAAATGTATTCTTGATGCCACGCAGTTTGGATTGGCTGCTCAATATTATTGCAACGGAGAAAATAATTTCATCCCGAGAGAGTACGAAGTTTCCCTGATTCAGATCGGGGCATGTAAAACTTCCGGTGACATAACTCTGGAGCAGTTGCCGGATGTCGTGGAAGATGGAATTTCATATCCGGTGTTCCGGGCAATAAAACGGATGAATTTTACAGAGTTTTCGCCGGAATCTCTGAACAAAGGCATGATCACGATGCGCCGGGCATGTTTTCACCCGAATATGGTTCGCTGTGCGGACCAATGTGTCTATCATTTTGGCAACATCTGCAAGCCTGTAGACCCTGAATCCGGGATCCTGACAAAAGAAAACTTTACTTTTGCAGAAACTCTGATACAAAAACGACCGGCACGAAAGGCTTCCAGAGTGAAAACATTCTCTTCTTCCGGAAAAAATTATGAGGTTGTCCGTTTGGATAAACCGATCAGGTTCAATGATGACTCTTTTCCAACGATAGAGTTTGATCTCAATACACTCCCCGTTCTCGCTTCCTGCGATGTTCTTGTAACCGGAGCCGGAACAGCAGGAGCCCCAGCGGCGATTGCTGCTGCACGCAGCGGAGCAGAGACGATCGTCACAGAAAGTATGGCATATCCGGGCGGGATCTGCACCTCCGGGATGATTTGCACTTACTGGTTCGGGAACAGATGCGGCTTTACTCGGGAGCTTGATAAGTGCAGTAATGAAATGGGACCGAACCCTGTCACGGATATTCTGCATGGCAATACCTATAATCCGATTTGGAAACAACAGTGGCTGATGCAGGAAATAGACGATGCCGGAGGAAAACAATTTTATTTCACCTTCTGTGTCGGTGCTGTTATTCAGGGGAACCGGGTCTGCGGTTCCTTATGTGCAGGTCCGTTCGGCTGCGGTATCATTCTGGCAAAACGGTGTGTCGATGCGACCGGAAATGCCGATCTTGCAGCGGCGGCAGGAGGTGCAGTTATGCCTTTCATTCCGGAAGAACCCGCGGTTCAAGGTGCGGGACTGGCACCATTCCCATTAAAACCGCATACAGAAGGCAGCGATGAAAACAGCGATTACAGCTTTGTCTGCGACTCGGATGTGGCTGATGGATCACGCTTCTTCGTGATGGCGCGCGGCAAATTCAATGACTGCTTTGATGTAACAAATATTCTTGATACACGGGAACGCCGCCGCATAGATGGGGATATTCACCTTCAGCCTCAGGATATCTATGCAAACAGAACGTATTCTGATACCATTACGATTGCACGAAGCAATTTTGATACACATGGATTTACTGTACACCCTATGTTCCTTATCAAAGCTTCCGAAAAAGAGCCGTATTATGCAAAAGTTCCATTCCGTGCGTTGCTGCCGAAAAATTTGGAACATATCCTTGTTACCGGATTGGCGGTCAGTGCCCACCGGGATTGTATGCCGCTGATCCGTATGCAGCCGGACTTGCAAAATCAGGGGTACGCAGCAGGATTGGCGGCGGCTATGACAGCTGCCGATGAGCTGCCCATGAGGAAAATTGATATCCGGAAACTTCAGAAAAAACTCGTCGGTAAAGAGATTTTGCCGGAAAGTATTCTTCAGGAAAATGATGCTGTCTGCGGAAATTCCGGGGATGGAAGCCACTCTTTCCTTTCTTTGATTTTTCTTGATGAACAGAATGCGATCCCCAACCTGAAAAAAATATTTTCTGCTGATCCGGAAAATATTCAGTATGCTCTTATTCTTGCCTATTTGGGCGATGATTCCGGAAAAAATTTATTAAAGCGAACAGTGGAAAGCATGGAATGGGATCAGGGATGGAACTATCGCGGAATGGGACAATTCGGCGCATCCTGTTCGCCATTGGACAGTATGATCATGGCTCTTGACAGAATCAACGATGGCACGGATATCATTTTCAAAAAGTTACAAACGATTTCGGTACAATCTGAATTTTCTCATATTCGTGCTGTCAGTATGTATTTTATTCACCATCCGCAGCCTGCTGCCGCAAAGGAATTGAGACGGCTTTTATCATCTTCCGGAATGAGTGGTCATGCAATCAAAAATTATTCAGATGCGCTGTCATCCAACCGGAAAGATCGCGATGATACAAGTGTACGGAATCTTCAGCTCAAGGAAATTTATCTTGCCAAGGCATTGTGTAAATGCGATTCTTTGGACACCTTTGGAAGATCTGTTCTTGATTCCTATCGGACATCTATGCAAGGATATTATTCCCTTTTTGCAAAAGTTGAATAGTTGTCGCTTTAAGCTCAAGCCCAACCAAAAAAGACAGAACTGAAGTCTTACCCCCCCCGATAGGCTCCAATCCTGTCTTATGGGGATTAATATACACTGTTTTGATAAAAAGTCAAGTGAATTTTTGAAATATTTTTAATTTTTCTTTGATAAATATGAATAATAGAATAAATATCAGATAGTTTTAATTTGATTTTATATACAAAATATCGTTTGCTTAAGCAATACATTTTGCAAAAAGAATAAAAATTTAATTAAAAAGTGTCAACCTGTGTTGAGTATTATTTAACCTTGGCAACCAATCAGTTTCTTTTCAGGAACAGTGAAAGATTTTATTATGCCGTGGCAAGGAAGAAAAGGCTATGCCTTTTGAGTGAAGAGCGGCTGTCTCCGCATGAAGATGTGAAGTTGTGCCTGACGGCATAGTGAAGTGAAGCCTTGCGGCTTCGTTCGCCATTTTTTGCAAAATGGCGGAGAGAAGGGGATTTGAACCCCTGATACCCGGAGGGTATAACGGTTTTCGAGACCGCCGCCTTCGACCACTCAGCCATCTCTCCGCATAGAGTAAGCTATCCCGTAATATAATCCCCTTTCAGAAAATTGCCAATCAATTTGAAGAATTTACAAAGAATTTTTCCAATACTCAGTCAGCGGAATGATTTTTTTCTTTTCGTCAGATACCGGTTCAGGGCGTTGGTGAAGTCGATTCTCTGCCGGTCGGAAAACGGCGGAGGTCCACCGGTAACTTCTCCGGTGATCCGCAACTCTTCCATCAATTCACGCATGGCAAGTGCATTTTTTATGTTCGCAGGCGTGAAAAATTCCCCTTTTGTATTCAGGACTTCCGCTCCAACAGTAATGGCACGGTCTGCCAGAGGAATATCCGCTGTGACGACCAGATCACCTTCAGAGACATGTTCTGCGATCCAGTCATCTGCTCCGTTGAATGCGGTTCCGGCTGCCACGGAAACGATGAAATCCGAGAACGGAACATTTTGAGCAAATGCCGCAACAAAAACAGTTTTCACCTGTTCCCGCTGTGCCACTTTGAACAGCACTTCTTTCAATGGACGCGGCATGGCATCGTTATCAATATAAATCGTCATCAATCAATCTCCTTTCAGGTAAGCAACACTTCCCCGTTCATACAAAAGGAATGGGATACTCAAGTCATGAACAGGAGATTTTGAATGGATTTTTTCCAGAATATCCAAAGCTCCTGCTGCCAGTTTTTTCCAGTTCTGCCCGATGGTTGTTTCTGCCGGAGACAAGGCAAATGAAACGTGGTCATGTTCCATTCCGACGATGGAAATATCTTCCGGGATCCGTACATTCAGCAGGTTGAGGTGATAATAGAGTGGTGCGCAAACGCCTTCCCCGGGAGCAAGAAACGCGGTGATCCCCTGCCGGATCAGTTTTTTCAGTATAAGGATCCGTTTCTTTTTTTCTGTTTCATAAAAAGGGAATTCACTAATCAACGGTTCAACTTCCGGGAAATTATTCTGCATCCACTGTCTATAAAATTTTTGCCGTTCCTGAGTATCTGTTGCATCTTCGGGTTGACGGATATCCGGGGCGATAAAAGCGATCTTCCGGTGTCCGCGGGATTTCAAATGGTCCAGCGCCAGAAAGATCCCCTGTTTATTGTCGGAAGAAACACGCAGGATATTATCGTCGGCTTTTCCGATGGAGTTGATACAGACCATGGGAAGGATTTCGTTGGTACTCCACCGTTTTTCCAATCCGATACGCCCCTGCAGGGAGATAACGCCGTCAAACAGATGCGCCCCGCTTGTGAATGCCAGATCCTGTTCTGTGGCGATGGAAAGATGGTAATTTCTCCGGAAGGCCTCCCGCTGAAGTTCCTGCAGCATCAGACCGAGATATCCGCAGAAATAGGCATTTTCCGGAATGATTACAAGAAAGCAGTTCCGGTACAGAGAATAATTGTATTTCTGGGCTGCGCGGATCACCCGTTTCCGCAGTTCCGGTTTGACATAGGGAAAATCATTCAGGACCCGGGAGACTGTTGCCGGGGAACATCCGGCTTCTTTTGCCAGTAATCTGACATTACAGCTCATGTTTCACCTCCGTTCTGACGTCTTTTCTGATAATGTATCAGTAAAATGAAAATAGTCAAGTGTGTGTTTCAATTTGTTTCATATTTTTCCTCTTTTCCGGGATTGTTTTTCGTTCATAACTGTATTATCTTAAATCAGAAAACAAAAAACAGGTTTTTTCAAATTTTCAACCGGAATCCAAACGAAAGGAAGAAAAATGAACAGTTACACACAAAAACGGTTCACTCTCATCGAACTTCTGGTAGTAATTGCAATTATCGCGATCCTTGCCGGAATGCTCTTACCGACTCTCAACTCCGCCCGGGAAAAAGGAAGAGGAGCTTCCTGTGTAAACAACCTGAAACAAATGGGGAACAGCTTTATCCTTTATCACGGCGATTCAGATGATTACCTGCCGGCATGTTATGACAATATAGCCTCCAAAAAGACCTGGATCGCGCTGCTTCAGGTCGGCGGACATCTCGCATCCGATTACGCTTCGACAGCTTACAGAGTCAAAAACAACGGATACAAACATCTGCTTTGTCCTTCCATGAAGCTGACATACAACAATCTTTACAATTACGGAATGAACGCTCATACATATCCCTCCCACAATCAGACCAGTGGTCATGCCCTGGCAAATGAAACATCTCTTTATTACCGGAAGATCACAAAGATTAAAGGTCCTTCCATGCGTTGTCTTCTGACAGAATCGAAAGAGGCTGATAACGGTACCGGCTATGCCCTGACCAATACCGGCTGGGCTGGTTACAATGGCACACCTGCAAGACATCATCAGTCTTTGAATATTCTTTACTCTGATTTCCATGTGGTAAGTGTCCGTGCCAGCGAAATACAGGGGAAAGACAATACAGAAGCCCCCTGGGGACCCAGCAACGGGTTCACAGAATAAATTTTTATAAGAGGATCAAGCACCATGAAAAAGATTATTCTATCCATTATTGCCGGTTCTGCGGCAGTACTCTGTTCCGCATATAACGAGTATTTTGTCTGTCGTGTTCCGGAGTTTAAAGAAGCACCTGTAATTGACGGAAAACTCAGTGACAAAGAATGGGGAAAAGCCGCCCGGCTTCCCGGTTTCGGAAACTCTACGGGGATACTCTCTTACAAAAAGCAGGATTTGTATCTTGCTTATGACAAAGATAATCTGTATGTCGGCTTCCGGACAGATATCGACTGGGAAGCGGCGTACAAGCCGATTCCGTTTGACAATCTGGGAATCTGGAGCGTAGACTGTCTTGATATTGCCCTGATCCCGGACCGGACAAAGAAAAATGATGTTGTCCGTCTGATCGTGGAACGTGCCGGGGGCAGAGCTGATATGAAAGCGAAAGGTCAGGTCAAACAGCCGCCGCAGCAGTGGAATCCGGAATGGAAAAGTGCCGGACGCCTGATTGCCCAGTCTTATATGAGTGCTTATACCTGGGAAGTGGAAGCAGCGATCCCGTGGAAGAGCCTTGATATTCCTTCTCCGGAAAAAGGAACGATCATCCCTGCTCAGTTCCTGCACTGTTTCGGAAATATCCGGAAAGATCTGAATGGAAACCCTGACAGAGCCGTGACCTGGACACCTGTTTTGAAAGGGCGCGACTGGATCAATCCCCATGAGTTCGGGCTGCTTCACTTCTGCGGTGATCTTCCTGTCTTCCGGGCAGACAAAGAGGTCGTTTTCGGCGTAAAGGGTTCCTGTACAGCTCCCATTAAGGGAGAATTGAGCGGCTTGCTCTGGGAAATCGGAAAATCCAGCCAGCCCCTCCGTACTGCCAAAAAAATCGCGACCAACGGGATGAATATCGACTGGCCGGAAAAAGTCAGTGCTGACTGTGATATCCATTCCATGATGTACTGGCGGCTGAATGATGAACACGGAACTGTTGCAGCCGGACGGTACACCACCACACTCACGCCGATCTTCAAAGTTCAGGCAGAGATCAACCATCAGGAAATGTCCTTTATCGGGATGGGTAATCTTGCCTCGCTCGGTCTGAAGGGAAAACATACGGTCAGGATCGAATTGAAAGATACTGCCGGGAAAGTTCTCGGCAAGACCGCTTTGAATTTGAAAGACAAAGAAAATTACTATGAGTTCAAGTTCAATATTTCCGGAGTCAAGCCCGGAACAGAGTTGATTTTGAACGCTCAGCTTCTTGATGCAAAAGGATCCGTCAAAAACACATTTACGACGAAGAAAACTGTTTTGAAACGTTCTGCATGGATGGATGCTGACGAACTCGGAAAAGCTGTTGTTCCACCGCCGGGATGGACTACTCCGGAAGTCAAATTCCGGAATGGAAAGATCATGATCACGACCGGGTTGAACACCTATCAGTTCGGGAAAGACTCTATTCTTCCGGAACAGGTTTTTCTTCGCGGCGAAGCGTTTGCGGCAAAAGCATTCCGTTTTCACGCAGAGACATCCTCCGGTGTTCAGATATTGAAGAGTCTTCAGGCCCCTGAGATCATATCCCGGGATGCCAGAGGTGCTTCGATCCGCATGAAAATGAGTTCGTCCGAACTGGAGATTTCGGCTGATATCCGTGTTGAATTTGACGGTATGGCATGGTACAACGCTATTGTAAAACCGTTGAAACCGGGTATAAAACTGAAGAAGCTCTCCATTGTTCTTCCGCTGGATCCTGCTCAGCTGCGCTACATGCGCGCCAATAATGCCATGAATGTTCGTGAACTGATGTACAATACCGCATTGATCGGCAGGGCAAAGTCTCAGAAACAACTTCCTGCCCCCGGAGTTCAGTTCTCGTTCGGTTTCTCTGATAACGGATGGAATGCCGGAGATATTTTCCATAACTTCTACTGGATCGGCGGAGAAGACCGGGGCGTTTTCTTTGCGCTGCCCTCCAGTAAAAATATGTCTGTTGCAAAAAAATATTCAGAGACCGTTGACAGCAGAGAAAAGTTTGAATGTGAATTTTTCCTGATCGATAATCAGGTGGAACTGAAATCGGTGTTGGATTATGAGTTTGGTTTTTTCCTGACTCCCACCAAGACACCGTTCAACCGTCGGAAGCTGCGCCGTGCCGGTGCCGGATATGTCGGTCCGATCGACAAACATGCGGCGATTGCCGGAACTACGGTGGATCCGAAAGTCTTTACCGGAAATGCCAGCGGCAAATTTTTCCGCAACAAACGCAGTCTGCGTCCCTTTGCCAAAGATGATGTTTTTACGCTGATGCTGCCCTGCTGGGTCCTGCGAGCTCCCCAGAGCGGAAATCCCATGCCCCCGAAAAACGAAGTCGAGTATATTGATAAGTGGATCAAAGAAAATGCCGGGAAATATGCTTCCCAGCAGATGCTCTGGTTCGATGCGTTTTTCACCCCGATCAAACCGGCGGAAACGCAAAAATTTCTGGTGGAATTTGAATCTTGGCCCATCACCAGACTACCGGTGGAATCTTACGGGACCTACGTCTGTCCGGTCAGAACATGGCAGAACTTCTACCTTTCCGGAGTCAAGGCACGAATCGATCAGAAGATCTCATCTTTCTATCTCGATCTGACATTCCTGAAGCCCTGCTCCAACCGGTTTCACGGCTGCGGATATATCGACCGTAACGGAAATGTTCAAGGGAAGATCCCTCTGCTGGAGGCACGGGAGATGTTCCTGCGATATCAGACGATCGTCAAACGGAACAATCCGGAGGGGATCATTTATCTTCACGGATATTCTGCCACCCCGCTTGCTCTCTGGGTCGATGTGATCACTTCCGGAGAAGGCTGGCTCACTGCACCGGACTATTCCACACTGACTCCGGAATATTACCAGTCTATCTTCTGTGCAACCGATCAGCTTGGAACTGTTTCCAATTTCTTCCCGGGCGGAATTCTGATGCACTATATCCAGGCGCAGAAGAACAAATCAACATTGGCGGAGATGTGCGGGTTGAGTTTTATCCACGGGGAAGCGCTCTGGAATGGAACCTCTGCCATGATGCCCGGACTCCGTATGGTCTGGGAAGTGCTGGATGAGTTCGGCGTAGACGGTGCCGAGTGGATTCCTTACTGGAGAAACCCGGATTCCCCGGAAGACAGTCCTGTCAAGATCTCTCTCTGGAAGAAGAACGGAAAAGTTCTGCTTGTCTGCTTCAACACATCATACAAGCAGGAGACGATCCATCTGAAAGGTTATTCTTCCATCAGAGATATGCTGGACGGCAGAAGAGCTTATCCTTCAACAATCAAAATTCCTGCACGCGGATTCTATCTCCTGAACGCAGTAAAGGCGGAGTAATTGCAATGAATTTCAAACAAACAGATTTTGTAAAAAAATATGCCGGAAATCCCATTTTGACTCCTGCGGATATTCCTTATCCTGCGGCGCAAGTCTATAATGCAGGAATCACGAAGTTCAACGGAAAGTATGTTATGATCTTCCGAGACGACTATGGACGGTATGAAGAAGATTTCCGGAAACAGCAGGAGATTGCTTTGCGGACCGGAGAACCGTACCGCTGGCCGCCGAACACCCAGATCACTCTGGGGCTGGCGTTCAGTGATGACGGTTTTCATTGGGAAGTTCAGCCGAACCCCTGTCTGGAACTTAAAACAGATGAGATCGCACATATCTACGACCCGCGTCTTACTGTCATCGATGGAAGATGTTATCTCTGTTTTGCAGTAAACACAAATCATGGCGTTCTCGGCGGAATCGCGGTCACAGATGATTTTGAAAACTTTGAATATCTCACCATGACGACTCCCGATAACAGAAATATGGTTCTGTTTCCGGAGAAGATCGACGGCAAATTCATGCGTCTGGAACGCCCCTTTCCGGTGTACAGCCGTGCCGGTAACGAAGAGTTTGATATCTGGTGTTCCAAGTCACCGGACTGCCGTTACTGGGGCGAGAGCAAACTGCTTCTCGGAGCGGAACAGGTTCCTTACAGCAACAGCAAGATCGGACCGGCAGCACCGCCCATCAAAACAGAAAAGGGCTGGCTTACGACCATTCACGCTGTTGAAAAGATCAATGGGGAACTCTATTCCTGGCATCCGGATTGGAACAAGATCTATTACGGCGGGCTGATCCTGCTTGATCCGGAAGATCCGACAAAGATCATCGGAATGAGCAAAAAGCCGTTTCTGGTTCCGGAACATGAGTATGAGACAAAGGGAATGCGCGGGAGTGTGATTTTTCCCGGCGGTATGATCCTGGAAGATTCCGGCGAAGTCAAGATCTATTACGGAGCAGCTGACACTGTGGAATGTGTTGCAACAGCAGATGTTGCTGATCTTCTGAAACTTTGCGGCGTTTGATAATTCTTGGATCCGTTTCTGGCTGTAGAATGATTTCGATCGTTCTGCAGTTTTTTTATCATTTTGTCAAACAATCTCAAAGACTTTTTCTTTTTACGGCTGATTTTTTTCTTGATTTTCTCTTAAATATGAAGTATAATACAGGCAGAAAAAATAAACAATAGAGGTAATTTCAAAAGTCCGGCAAAATTTGGCTGAAAAAAGATTGTTGATGAGTTGGAAATGGTAGTTTGAGCGTGGCTACCCACAGGGTAACCACCGAAAACGCTCCATTTGCAGATCG
>SUVT01000009.1 GCA_015061845.1 Lentisphaerota bacterium | reverse complement strand
TTACCCTTTGGGTAGCCACGCTCAAACTACCATTTCCAACTCATCAACAATCTTTTTTCAGCCAAATTTTGCCGGACTTTTGAAATTACCTCAAAAAAAAATCGCCCCTTTTTTTTATTTGGCATTTGTCTAATAAAAAAAAGGGGTTATGTTATCCATAGTACAGGTTCCGGAATGAATCCGGGACTTGTCTGTTATGTTACTAACAGCCACAGGAGCTTTTTATGATTTCTGATTGTAAGATCATTTCTCATGAGGTAATCAGCAGAGATTACCGGAAGATCCGGTTTCATGCGCCGGAGATCTGCCGGGCGGCAAAACCCGGTCAGTTCGTTCACGTTCAAATCCCCTCACTTTCCGACAGGATCCTCCGCAGACCCTTCAGTATCTGCGATATGGAAGATGATGTCCTCACCATCGTTTATAAGATCGTCGGTGTCGGAACCGCACGGCTCGCGGATGCTGTTCCCGGAATGATGTGCAGCATCATGGGTCCTCTCGGAACCTTCTTTCCTGAACCGGAAGAGGGCAAGATCCCGGTTCTCATTGACGGCGGCTACGGTGCTGCTGCAACGCTCCCCATTGCCCGCCGCTGGAAACAGAAAGGGATCCTGCTTCTTGGCGCAAGAACGCAGGATGATGTTCTTCTTACGGAAGAGTACAAGGCTTGCGGTTACGATGTCCGCGTGGCAACTCAGGATGGTTCTGTCGGTACAAAAGGTCTTGTGACGGAGCTGATTCCCGGTGCGATTGCCGATACCAACGGAAAATGTGTGTTCTACTCCTGCGGTCCCAACGGGATGCTCATGGCTGTGGGCAAACTCTCTCTGGAACAGAATGTGGAATGTTATCTGACCCTTGATCATCAGATGTGCTGCGGAGTCGGCGCATGTTTTGCCTGTGTTGTTAAAGTGAAATCCGATTCTTCGCCGGATGGCTGGAGATACTCCAGAAGCTGCTGCGAAGGACCTGTCTATCCCGCCAAGGAGGTGTGGTATGCCTGATCTCTCTGTCAAACTGGGTCCTCTGACCCTGAAAAATCCTGTGATGACCGCCTCCGGAACATTCGGTTACGGAATGGAATATGAAGGCTTCTTCCCGCCGGAAGATCTTGGAGCTGTCGTTGTGAAAGGCGTTACGACCCGTCAGGTTCACGGAAACCCCACGCCCCGCGTCGCAGAAGTCGTCAGCGGTATGTTGAACGCCATCGGTCTTCAGGGGCCCGGTGTGGATAAATTTCTGCACGATGACCACTATCTGCCCGGACTGCGGAAACGCGGTGCGACTGTGATCGTCAATATCTGGGGCAGAAGTCTTGATGAATACCGCGAAACGGCGGAAAAACTGGAAGCGGAATCCGATGGTATCGCAGCACTTGAGATCAACGTCTCCTGTCCGAACGTGAAAGAGGGGGGAATCTCTTTCAGTGCTGATCCGCAGAAGATGGCAGGCGTGATCTCGGCGGTACGCAATGCCACAAAGATTCCCATTATCACCAAACTCAGCCCCAACGGTGCGATCCCTGTCTTTGCAAAAGCAGCAGAAGATGCCGGAAGTGACATGCTCTCCATGATCAATACGATCCCTGCGATGGCGATCGACATTGAAACACGCCGTCCGAAGCTCGCTAACGTGACCGGAGGCTTGAGCGGACCTTGTGTCAAGCCTGTGGGGATCAAAGCGGTCTACGACGCTGCAAAAGCGGTTAAAATCCCCATTATCGGTATGGGCGGGATCGAAACCTGGCGTGATGCGGCAGAATATCTGATAGCCGGAGCATCTGCAGTGGCGGTGGGAACTGCCACATTCACCAATCCCATGGCTCCCATCGAAGTCGTTCACGGCCTGGAACAGTGGCTGGAACGGATTGGTGCAAAATCCGTCACAGAAGTGATCGGAACCGTAAATCTGTAAGGATAGATCCATGAATCACGATTTGTTCCCTTCAGACGAATTGATCCGCCGGGCAGGAACCGGAGACCTTGATGCAGCAGTTGAGCTGGATCATGCAGGTTTTCTTGTTCAGCCCGGAGAAAATGCTGAAACGTATGCCGCCCGTATTGCGGAAGTCAAAAAGCATGGTTTGCAATTCTATGACCGGTTCGATAAGAAGGGAAAACTGGAAATTTTCCCGGGATTGAATGTCAATCTGAAAAATCAGATCCCGCAGGAGATCCTGGAAGAAGCGACTGCCCGGACGGAAGAAGCCTATCAATTTTCTGTCCGCTGGGTTCCCGGCTTTTTCCCTGACCGGGAATTCGGGATCTTCTGGGGCGGCTGTGCCGTCTGGGAAGAGGAAAACCCGACTCCGGTGATCGTGATCCGTAAGAATTTTGCGAAACGGGCAAAATGGTTCATCTATGACCGTGCAGAACTGATCTCCCATGAGTTCTGTCATGCTGCACGGATGCCCCTGATGGATCAGGAGCTGGAAGAACATTTTGCCTATGGCATTTCCAAAAAATGGCTGCGCCGTGCTATCGGAAACTGTTTTCAGAGGGATCTTGATGCGATTCTCTTTGTGATTCCGGCGGTGCTGCTTGCATTGGTACAGACCGTGATCACGGTTATGCAGTTGAATAATTCACTCATTCTTCCCTTCTGGGTTCTTGCATTGGCTTGGCCCTTATATCTGATTGTCAGAAATATTATACAGACCGGGAAATACAAAGCGGCAAAACGGAACCTTGAGAAAGCCGGGTTCCGTAATGCAAGAGCGATTCTGTTCCGTTCGGTGTACGAAGAGATTTGCACTTTTGCCAAAACGAAACCAGAACAGCTCCGGACTCTTCTGGAAGAAAAAGCGGAACAGGATTTCCGCTGGAACGTGATTCTTCAGTTAGAAAAAATACCGGAAATCGTTTGAAGACTTCCGGTAAAGAATTTGCTGTACTCCAAAAACTGAAAACTTTGAAAACTCAGTTTTATGCCGGGAGACATGAATGATTTATCCGATCAGGATATCCGTAAGCTGTTTGAACTGATCAACCGTAACCCGTTCTGCACGGATATCTTCTTTCAAACCGACCTGTTCATAGATTTCGGCGATTTTTTCCTTGCCGAACAGCCCGGTCAGCTGCTTGATCATTTTTTTGCGCCGTTGTCCAAAGGCAAGACGGACAAGCTGGGAAAGTTTCTTCCGGTATTCTGCGGATGGCGGATTTGCCAGGCGTTTCAGACGGATCACACAGGAATCGACTTCCGGGCGCGGATGGAACATTTCCGGAGGGGCGATCCGCAGAGGCGTTGCTTCATAAAGCACCTGAACACGCACGGATAATGCTCCGTAATCATGGGTTCCGGGCTTTGCCGCAAGGCGCAAAGCAACCTCTTTCTGAAGCATGATCACCATCTCTTCCGGCGGATTCGGGCTGTCAAGAAGATTGGCAACCACGATGGTTCCGGCGGAGTAAGGAAGGTTGGAGATCATCTTGTAATCTCCGGGATAAATCTTATCCAGTTTGACTTTGCAGGCATCGCCTTCGACAAGGTTCAAACCTTTCGGACAGAGATTCTGACGGAGCCACTCTGCGATTCTGTGGTCAAATTCCACTGCCGTAACTGTTGCACCCTCTGCAAGCATCCGTTCTGTAAGAGCTCCGAATCCGGGACCGACTTCCAGAATATTTGCGCCGGGCGCAGCACCGGATTCCCGCACGATCCAGTCAAGGAAATTTGCATCGATCAGAAAGTTCTGCCCGAGTTTCTTATTGGGACGAACTCCGGCAGCCGTCAGGATCTGGTTCATTTCAGCGTTTTTCATCAGTGACCACCACAGCAGCATCCGCCGCCATGGGCGCAGCCGCCCGAAGCAGAAGGACAGCTTCCCATTACAGGACAGGAGTTGGAACTCGGGACGGATGTGGCGAATGTGGAAAGTTTCTTTTTCACCTCTCCGCTGCCGCATTTTTCACAATGGACCTTTGAGTCCGCTTTGGGAACGAGCTTTTCAAACTCTTCCCCGCATTTTTCGCAGTGATATTCAAAAATAGGCATGAAACAAACTCCTTTTCTTACAGATAATCGTCGAGAGCATCTTCAATATCCCCGATCCGCAGATCAAGATCTTCAATGGCACTTTCATCAAGCTCTGCATCTGTGGAAAGCAACGCCAGTGTAGCACGGATGTCCTGACGGAGTTCGCCGAGTTTACGGGATGCTTTCTTATCTGAAGCATTGTCTTTCTGAAGATCGGAACAACGGCTGTTGATTTCCAGCAGACGCTGCCGCAGCGGGGCTTTCAACGCATCAATATTATGAGCATAGATCTCAGTCACATATTCCCAGATATCTTCCGCAAAGTTGAGAAAAACCGCTTTCTGCGCCTCATCCTGGAACTTCAATTCAAAGAATGTTCCGTTGACACGTTCAAACTCAGCAAAATCTTCCATTCCGGATGCCATGGCATCGAAGACAGCTGCACGGAATTCTGCTTCCCGGAAGTCTGCGCTCAACTCCTTGCAGATCGCATCCATGGATTCCAGAGAACCGGCAGAAATCGTAAACTGATCCGGTGAAATCTCCCCGTTATCTTCCTTGTGATCGTGACCGCAGGTACATTCGTGGTCATGTCCGCAGGTGCATTCATGATCCTTGTGGTCATGACCGCAGGTACATTCATGATCTTTGTGATCGTGACCGCAGGTGCAGGAGTGTTTTTCTTCCTTCTGATCGGGCAGAGAGAAGATATCACTGTCGTCATCGTTATCGGCAGAGGTCAGGAGCCAGTCCACACCTTCGCGGCGGAACTCAATGTTCTGCATGAGCGTGTGGTAGGTATCAATGGAAGGACCACGCATTTTCCGGAGATCTGTTCCCTCATCTTCGCCGTAAATATAGGCATAAAGCATCTGGACAGGGATATCGAAAGAATCTTTGTAATCCCGGCAGACTTTTCCGAGGAATTTTTCAAACTTCTTGATCCATTCCTGAGTATCTTTTGCGGACGGTGCATCCGGGCGGGGTTCATGTTCCACACGGATCGTTCCGTTCATGTAGGAATCCAGGGTGAACTTCAGGATATCGCCGTTCCGGACATTGTGTTCTTTGTAGAACTGAGAGAAATCAAAAACGGTCTGACTGAGGCGCAGAGAACCTTTCAAGCCGCCGGCTGACATGATCGCATCGGTGTTATCCTGCTTTTCCGCATAAAACATATCGATTGTTCCGCCGGGTCCCAGCAGATAGTAAAGATCTTCCACTTTTTCATAGGATGCCTTGTACTCTTTCATCGGGATCTTACCGCAGGAAGAGCTGATTTCCAAGTCATCTACGAAGAGTTCGGGAGAATGGAACGGTTCAAATCTTGCACCGGGAACGAGGATTCCTTCTTCCAGTTCAAAGGGGCGCGGTTTACAGCGGAAGACCAGACCTTTCAGATAGCGGTCGAGAACGTAGAAGGTATCGCCGTAAAAGGTTCTGGCAAGCCCGTCATCGGCACAATCCAGAACATTCCGGAGCTTCTTTTCCGTCATATCTTTTTCATCGTTGTCCTTGGCGGGAAACTTTTCAAACAGAAAATCTGCCGCTTCGGAAAACTCAAAACGGTCGCCGCTGAAATTTTTCAGAAACTCGTTTGCTGTCTGTTCGATCTGCTGAAATGATAACATATTTTAGGTCTCCGGTAAAGTTACTGTTTTGCGAGCGGATCAGAAGTCGGAAAATTTCTGGATCTTCTGAATTCTGGTATGGAGGTAGTGATCTACATAGTCGGCGAGCTGTGCCTGATCCCAGGTCTTCATCTCATCAATGGTCACTGCTTCGGTCAGTTCAAATTCACCGCTCTGGATTCTGTTCAAACGGCTGAGACATGCACCGCAGCCCAGCAGTTCGCCAACATCAGAACAAAGGGTTCTGATGTAAGTTCCCTTGGAACATTTGACCACAAAATCCGCATAAGGCAATTCGATCCGGGTGAGCTTGATGGACTCGATGGTAACCGGTTTTGCTTCCCGTTCCACTTCGATTCCTTCCCGTGCCAGCGCATAAAGACGTTTGCCGTCTTTTTTGACTGCGGAGACCATGGGCGGAACCTGTTCGATATCGCCGAGGAAGTTCATGAAACCTTCTTCCAGCCGTTCGGGAGTGACGGCGGACCAGTCATTCTGCTGAATGATTTCACCATCCAGATCCTGGGAATCTGTCACGGTACCAAGAAGGATCGTTCCTTCGTAAGTTTTATCTTCCCCGCTGAATTTCTGGCTCAGTTTGGTGAATTTTCCGATGACTACGACCAGCAGTCCGGTAGCCGCCGGGTCAAGAGTTCCGCAGTGTCCGGCTTTCGGTACATTGAACCGTGCGCGGATGAATGACACTACATCGTGACTTGTCCAGTCGGCGGGTTTGTTGACCAAGATGATCCCGCTCTTTTCAAAGGGGGGAAGTCTGTGTTTTCTGGGATTATTTCTCATTTGCATCAAATTCCATTTGTATCTGTTTGGTGAGGATCTCACCTGCTTCATCAGCTGTTTTTGCCGGAATAAAACCGCCGGCTGCCATTTCATGACCGCCGCCGTTCAATCTGCGGGCGACTTTTCCTGCGGACCAGGGGGCGTTTTTTGTCCGGAGGGAGAGTTTGTAGCCGCCGGGTTCTTCCCGGAGGAGTGCCGCAAATTCAACACCGCGGATGTTCCGTACGGCATCGATCAGGTTTTCTGTATTGCGGACATCCACACCGTACTTGGCAAGAAGTGCTTTTGTCAGCACAAACCATGCAGCTTTTCCGTCAAAGGCGGTATGCAGTCCGTTATTCAGAAGATCAGCTTCCAACCGGACCAGTCCGGCATCTCTGTTCAGAAACGCTTCCAGCACGATCGAATGACGGTCTGCGCCCAGCCGGATCAATGCGGCTGCGGCTTCCAACGCTTCCGGAGTGGTGTTGTCAAACCGGAAACAGCCGGAATCGGTCAGGATCCCAAGCAGAAGCCGGGTGGCATTTTCTTTGGAGATCGTAAAACCGCAATCGGTGAAAAGATGGAAAAGAGCTTCAGCTGTGGCGCAACATTCCGGACGGACAAGTGAAAGATCCGCTTTCTGGGAGTTGTCCGGATGATGGTCGATATTGATGACCGGACAAGCAGGAACAAAACCGCCAGCAGCGATCCGTTCCGGATTGGAACAGTCCACGATCACAAAAAGTTCCGGCTGAACTCCGGCTGCGCTGCGGATGATATACTCTTCCGGAATAAAGGAAACACAGGAATCCGGCACAGGTTCAGGAAGAATCCCTACTGCGTTATAACCGGCATCTCTGAGGATCCCCGCCGTTGCAGAAACGGAGGAAACGGCATCTCCATCCGGACGGCAATGCGCCGCAATCAGGATCAAGCCGTTTCCACGGTTTTTTGCACCATCCAAAGCATCACGGAACGCCTGGGGTGTCATTTTTTGTTTTCTCCTTCTTCCAGTTCACGGAGAATGGCAAGAACGCGGTCACCTTCCGCAATATTGTGGTCGGCGACAAAGCGCAGGACGGGCGTATATTTCAGAATCACGTCTCTGGAGACGCAATTCTGAATGTCGATCCGGCGGCTTTCCAGCAGTTCCAGAGCTTTTTCTTCCAGATTTTCTGCCGCATTTTTGCCCCCGAAAACACTGACGTAAACGGTAGCGTTCCGCAGAGTGGAGGAGGTGTTTACCTTCACCACGGAAATCAGCGCGCCCGGAAGCGAGATACATAATTTTTCCAGAGAGTCTGCGATCTCACGCTTGAGAAGCGCATTCACTCTTGCAATTCGATCAGGTGTAAAAGGCATCGTTTCCCTTCCTTCCTGCAGTCAATCAGAGAGTTGCTTTCTTCAGTTCCACATCGTAGATCTGAATATGGTCGCCGACTTCAAAGTCAAGGAAGTTATCCAGCTTGATCCCGCATTCCAATCCCTGCTTCACTTCTTTCACATCATCGTGGAAACGGCGCAGAGAACGGACTTCTCCGTTAAAGATCAGTTCGTTGTTACGGAACACACGTGCCTTCGCTCCAACCTTGACAGAACCTTTGTCCACCATACAACCGCAGATTTTGGGACCTTTGGAGAGTTCAAAGATCTGAAGAATACGGGCATCACCAAGGATCTTTTCACGCTTTTCAGGTTCAAGACGTCCTGCAAGAGCATCCTGAATATCTTCCAGCAACTCGTAAATGATAGAGTAGAGACGGATCTCAACATTCTCTTTCTTTGCAAGCGCATTGACACCGGGATTGACGCGGACGTGGAACCCGACAACGATACCGCCGGAGGATTTTGCCAGCAGCACGTCATTTTCAGTGATTGCACCCACACCGGAGTGGACAACATTCACAGCGATTTTATCGTTGGGCAGCTTGGTGAAGGATTCGCTGATGGCTTCCACAGAACCGCGGACATCACCTTTCAGCACCACACAAAGCTGTTTCTTGGCATCTTCATCCATCTTGGAGAAGAGTTCTTCCAGAGTTGTTCCGCCGGTCGCCTTGGAAGAGAGTTCTTCCTGACGTTTCGCATCGGCACGTTTGGCTGCCAGTTCTTTTGCAATGCCTTCATTTTCACAAACAACCATCCGGGAACCTGCTTCGGGAACACCGGAAAGTCCGGCGATTTTCACAGGGGTTGCAGGTCCGGCAGACTTGATGCGCTGCCCGTGGACGTCGATCAGGTTTTTGACTTTACCGTAGTGTTCCCCGCAGAGAATGGGATCGCCCAGTTTGATGGTTCCGCTCTTCACGATGATGTGAGCGGTAGGACCGAAGCCCTGTTCCAGCTGGGATTCCAGAACGTATGCAAAACCAGCCCGTTTCGGGTCAGCTTTGAGTTCCAGCATTTCTGCTTCCAGAAGAATACGTTCCAGAAGATTTTCGATTCCTTCACCGGTCTTTGCAGAGACTTTGATGGCAGCGGTTTCACCGCCCCAGTCTTCGCAGGTCAGACCGTTCTGCTGCATGTGAAGCAAAACTCTGTCGGGATCAGCATCGGGGATATCGCACTTGTTGATCGCCACGATGATAGGCACTTTTGCCGCAAGAGCGTGGTTCAATGCTTCCACTGTCTGAGGCATGAAGCCGTCATCAGCTGCTACAACGAGAACGACGATATCGGTGACGTTTGCACCGCGGGCACGCATCTGAGTGAAGGCTTCGTGTCCCGGGGTATCAACGAATGTAATGGTCTTTCCGTTGAGCTGAGCCACGGATGCACCGATATTCTGGGTGATCCCGCCTGCTTCGCCGCCTGCCACGTTTGTCTGACGGATCCGGTCCTGCAGAGAGGTTTTCCCGTGGTCAACGTGACCCATGAAGGTAACGATGGGGGAACGGGGCTTGAGATCGTCAGGATTTCCGGGAGCGATTGCTGCATCTTCGGGATCGATTTCTTCCGCATCCGCTTTTGCAGAGGCGGCATCCGCCTTGGAACCGATATGGAGCGTGATACCGCATTTTTTAGCGAATTCCACTGCTACATCGGGGTCGACAGACTGGTTGATGGATGCAAGCACATTCATCATCATGAGTCCGGAAACGACTTCGTTGGGGCGTTTTCCGAGAGCATCCGCCAGATTCTTTACGATGATCGGCGGAGCCATAGTGACTTCAGAAGGAGATGCACTCTTGGAAGAGTTCTGATTCTTACCGGGTTTTCCTTTCTTGCCGCCTTTCATCTTTTCCTGAAATTCGGAAATAATAACTTCGACCAGCTCGATCTCGTCCTGGGGGATCGCGGAGGATGCACCGGTGATACTTTCATATCCCTGGTCCTGGAGTTCTTTTACAATATCTTTCGGGGACAAGCCGTATTTACCGGCAAGATCCTTTACTTTCAAAGTTTTTGCTGCCATGTTTCATACTCCGATCTTCCTGTGTCAGGATTTTGACTGTGCAATTTTGTCGAGGATGATGGTAGCATCTTCGCTGGAAAGACCTTTGATCGCTTTGAGATCTTCTTCGGGGAGTTCGCTCAAACCTTCGAGGGAGAGGAATCCGTTGGAGACCAGCAGTTCGGCAGTTTCGATGGAAACTCCCAGAATGTTGGAAAGCTCTTCTGTTCTGCGCTGTTTTTCTTCGGCAAAATCATCGGCATCTTCATTGTTTTCGTCCACCAGGATCAAATTGATCTTCCAATCACCGCCGATGAGTTTCTGTGCCAGACGGATGTTCTGAGCCTTCTTGCCGAATGCAAGACGGGAGTTTTCACTGTCCACATAGAAGTGAATGGTTGCTGTGGAGTAATCCACGTCGATCTTTTCTGCTTTTGCCGGGTGCAGTGCGTTGGAAACATAACGTGCGAGATCATCGGAGAACGGAATGATATCCACGCGTTCACCGTTGAGTTCGTTTGTGATGTTTTTCACACGCATACCGCGCATACCGACGCATGCGCCGACGGGGTCAACTCTGGGATCGTTGCTTCTGACAGCCAGTTTGGAGCGGCTGCCTGCATCACGGGAGATAGAGACGATTTCCACGATCCCGTCATGGATTTCAGAAACTTCCCGTTCAAAAAGCTTTCTGACAAATTCGCGGGAGGCTCTGGAGAGGATCAGACCGTCTTCCTTGTTTTCTCTGCCGCGTTCTTTGTTGTCTTTTTCCTTGTTGGCGATTCTGAGAAGAAGTGCATTGATGCGGTCACCGGGCATGTACTGTTCGCTGGGAACCTTTTCTCTTGCCGGGATCATTGCTTCTGCCTTCTGCAGATCCACAATGATATTTCCATGTTCATACCGTCTGACAGTTCCACTGACGATTTCGCCGACCTGGTCCCTGAACTCATCTTCGATGGTCTGCTTTTCAGCCTTGCGGATCTCCTGAAGGATCGCCTGCTTTGCAGTCTGTGCAACAATACGTCCGAAATCTTTCGGAGTGATCTCCATTCTGAGTTGTTCGCCGACTTTCACGGAAGGATCGAACTGGACAGCTTCCTGGAGAGTAATCTGTTCATCGGACTTGTCTTTTGTGATTTCTTTGCCATTTTTATCTTTTTCGATAAAGGTATCAATGGCATCCACGACATTATAAATCGCAACGACACGGATGGAACCGTTGCTGCGGTTCAGCTTTGCTTCCACATTTTTTGCTCTGCGATCCAGATTTTTCTGACAGGTTGCCGCAAGAGCTTTTTCCACTGCATTGACAAGCTGTTCCTTGCTGATGCCGCGTTCCTGCTCGATGTACTCGAGAACTGCTAAAAGTTCGTGATTCATATTTTACCCTCCACTCTTTCCTGTTGGATTATTTCCTGAGGCAATTTCAAAAGTCTTCAAAAATGTCAGATTTCAGCCAAATTTTGACGGACTTTTGGAATTGCCTCTCCTGTTAAAACAATGACGGCGGGAAAACCCGCCGACATAAACAACACCGTTTCCGGTATTGACAAGACTGTTGCCGGAAGTTCCCCTCCGGCGTTCAATGAGGAGAACCTCTTATTCTGCAGCGACCGCTTTGCCGGCGGTTGCAACAAGAGCAGCAAGACGTGCTTTCTTACGGCTTGCGGTGTTCTTGTGAAGAGTTCCGTACTTGACAGCTTTATCAAGAATGGAGTACTGCTTCTGCAACAGTTCTGCAGCTGCTTCTTTGGTTCCTTCTGCAACAGCAGCTCTGAGTTTCTTCTCTGCTGTCCAGAGTGCACTGCGCACAGATTTATTTTTCAGTCTGACGCGTTCGCTCTGTTTGAACGTCTTGACAGCGGACTTTCTAACTTCCTTCTTAGGCATTTTGAATCCTTTCAATTTTAAAAAATGCAATTAGTCATGTTAAACACATACTATACATGCACTTTGCCATTTTTGCAAATCAGTTTTTAAACAATTTTTTTACCTTTTCCTGTGTAAACTGAAAAAAAATGCAAAATTTTACTCCCGGAAAGACTTTTTTCTCCCCGGAAAGTGCATGTCCTCTCCTTCTCAAAAAACGGTCACTCTCCAATCTGAATCAGGGAGAAATTATATCCCCTGACCTTCCAGTTTTTCAGATCCTGTGCCGTCAATTTCTTTCCGGTGCGGACATCTGTCATCACCGCTCCGGCAGGGATACCAAGTGTTTTGTAATCCACCTTCAGTTGTACTGTCTGATCTTTTTTGCTCTTGTTCACGACCACAGCCATAGCACGTTTGCCAACAGTATAAACACTGATATATACATCTTTCGCCGGGGTCGTCACCAGCTCCTGTTTCCGGTAAGAGTGGAACTTCAGCGCAGGATCCTGCCAGCCGAACGCATCCAGTTTCTTGTACAGATTGTTCACATAAGTCATATCCATCCAGAGGTTCCAGATAAGAGAGTCATGCAGCAGGGCAAGCGCAAGAACCTGATCGTTATAATCTTTGTTCAAACGGTGTTCTTTCGGACCGGTTCTGCCCAGATTCGGAAGAAGCATCGGAACGACTCCGGAGCTGTGCAGATAGTAGATCTGGTACGCATCCATGCCGTAATGTTCCAGATAGTTGCTGTTGCCGATCAGTTCAGTTTCCAGCTCTTCACCGGAACACTGGAAGTCCACAAAAGCGTTGATCGGTGCGCTGGTTCTTGCTGACATGTGCGCCCAGAGATAGTTTTTCTTCTGGTCTCTGCCCTGTGCGTGAAGCAGCGTGTAAAGACGCTTCATATAATTTCTCATGGCGCGGATCGGGTATGTGAGCTTCTGATTCCCCTGTTCGTCAATATAACCGCAGCCGTGAAGTTCATTGGCACAGTTGTAGGCTCCCAGACTGTCAACATATACGCACTGCAGACTGCCATGTTTGATATGATCGTCGATCTGCCATACGATATAATCCGTAAAGCTGGATGCCGGACACTGGGGATAAACATTGTAGGGGTTCCGCCACTCTTTCCGGAAAATCTTGTATTCAGTCGCTTCAGGACTGACAAGGAACGGGTTCAGATAGAGGGAAAGTTCTGCCCCCCTGTCACGGAACCGCTTGACTTCTTTCCGGAACGCTTCCATGGAGGTGTGTTCTGGAGTATAGAACCCGCCGCTGCCGGGATATTTCTTGATTTTGGGATCGATGGTCCACGGGTGAGCGATGGTGAAAGGATCAAAGAACCAGACTCTCCAGGTACGGAACTGGGGCGGTGTGGGCTTCACCGGGTTCGCTTCGATCCCGAACTCCAACAGGAACTTCTTGCCGGAAAGTTTTGTCGGCTTGTCAACAAAACGAACCTGCCAGAGAACATTTTTACCTTTTCTCTGAATACGGAATGCTGCCTTTGTATCTTTGTTCCGCCAATACTGGAAGGATTCTGTCACAAAAGTCAGACCGACATCCATATTTCCGAGCCAGACAGACGGAATCTGTTTGAGTGTCAGGCTTTCTCCGAATTTTCCCACATAATTTTCGCGGGAGAAGAAGTGCGCATTGTAAAATTCCGCAACAGAAGCAGGCATTTCCATTTCAAGGAAAAGTTCTTCCAGAGTGCCGGAATTTTTGCTGAGATCCAGCGTGTACCAGAAGAAACCGTCATACTCCAGCGTAACTGTTCCGCTGAGAGAGACTCCCCCGGAAGACGCTGTGAAGTTCATGATCGTCTGTTCGCCGTTTTCTTTGACTTTTGTAAACTTGAAGTTGCGGAAAACGATATTTTTGCCGTTCATTTTTGCACGGAGAACCGGCTTTGCGGCAAACAGCGGAACTTTCTGTGAGGTGATCTGTTCCGGAAGAAGCGCAGACCCGAAAACATGGTCTCTGCCGATAACAGAAAGCGTATTCCCGTTCCGTTTGATCGGGGTGTACGGATAAGGGATCCCGGTCATACCCGGCTTTTCTTTCAACCATTTCGGGGTGCCGATGTGCTTGTATTTTTCAGAGACTTTCATCAATTCTTTGCCGTTGGCATCCCGGAAAATGAATTCCAGAACACAATCTCCGGCGGGGAACTGCTTGAGATCAAAACTTCCTGCAACCATATCTTTCGCCTTGATTTCAGAACGCATCATTTTTCCGGAAGCATGGCGCAACGTTACAGTTGTCTTTGCTGTTTTTGCAAGGGCATAATGACTTTTCAAGTCGGCGGTATAGATAAGTTTTGATTCAGAAAGGTTTGTTTCTGTTGTGATCTTGACATCATCTTTGAATACCAGGGGGAGATCCTGACGGTAAATCAGATTGCCGGCGGCATCGGTCATGGTCACGCGGACGACTCCGGAACGGAATCCGGAAAGCGGGTCAGTATGATTTACAACTGCAGAAGATCCAGCAGGAATGGTTTTGAGATAGGAACGTACCGGACCTTTTTTGCCGTCGTTCGGGAGATTTTCGATTCTGACAGTGACATGCTGCGTTTTTGCGGAACGGTTGAAAATCTCCGCTTTCAGGTCAAGTTTCCGTTCAAAAAGCTGGGCGTAATCCACGGAGAGCCGTGCAAAACAGCCTTTTCCGATCATGCGGAACTTGCCGAAGTAGGCACTGAACGGCATTGCAGAGGGGGAAACAGAGGAGAAGAGAATATCCGGTTCCACCTGTCGGTCGCGGCAGAAGTTGAAGTCCCAAACCTTTCCTTCCCGGAAAGAGCTTTCAAAGTCGGAAATGGGGATCGTCAATTCACAGATCCATTGTCCTTCATAAATGCCGTTACGGACTTTCCAGTTCCCGTTCCACTCTTTTCTGGAGTTGCGGGCATCATAGATCGCACCATTGTAGTTGACGATGGTCTGGTAATTTCCCTGTTTCATTTCCGGAGGACGGAGGAAGAATTCAAAGGCATCATCCATATAAACGGCACCGTCACGGTCTTTGATTTTATTGACCAGCTGAGTTGCACCGGGGATCTTTGCAACGACGCAGAAGTAGAAGTTTTTTGCATCCATTCCGGCATAAACTTCGCCGGAGAGATCCGTTTCCAGACGGGGCTTGGAAAGCGTAATAAAACCGGGCAGTCTGGCGGCATCGCCCCATTCAGATTCCACAAAATTACCGTCGATTTTCGGAGCAGTTTTCATCATCGGGAGAGAGAAAACGGTTTTCTGAACCTTTTCCATTGGAATATCCAGCGGGGGAGCAGATTCTTCTTTATAGTTTGCGCTGACCTCTTTTTCTGTCAGGGCACGGGGATAGAATTTCACCAGATCGAATGCTGTTTCCAGTTTTCTGTTTGCGGGACGGAACGGCTGGGCGTTGAGGATGAAATCACCGAACTTCTTGAAGAACAAGCCGCTTTTGCCTCTTCCGCTGCATGCCAGCTGACCGTTATAGTACAAGGCAAAAAGATTTGCTTTTTTACTCCATGTGATGGTCAGGAAGGTCCATTTCCCTTTTTCCAGTTTGTGATTGGTGGTATTGGTATAAGCGTTTCCCTGACCTTTTTTGGTAACGGGATTTCCCATCCAGAACATCAAACCAAGCCCTTTTGGTTCGCGGTATTTATAGACAATGATGCGTCCGTTTTTCTCCGGACTGTTGTTCTGGAGCAGGAAGATAAATTCTGTTGTGGAACTATCCCAGTTCAAAGGTTTTGCCCAGAAAGAGATGGAGCCTTCTTCGGGGTTGATTTTTGGCGGACAGGGGATTTTTACTGTCCCATCGGAAAGAGCGATTGCCTTTCCTCTGATGCCGTCCACATAACGGAACTTTCCGGTGGTTTTTGCTTTTCCGGCAGAACCTTCAAAATCATACTGTATGACAGGTTTTGCCAAGACGGATGCACATAAAAGTGCTGTCAATCCGAATAGTAAATTCTTCATAGATATTCCTTGTGTTTTTGTTTTCCGTATAATATAATGTTTGAAATTTATTTTTCAAGCAAAAAAAAAGCGGAGAGACCGTTTTGCGATCTCTCCGCGGGGGGAATGTAAAAGAAAACAGAGTTATTCTGTCTTTTCCTTTGCCTTTTCAAAGAGTTCCAGAACTTCTGCTTCAGGAGCTTTTGTGAGCAGTGTAACGATCACTGCAACGATGAGACCGGCAAGGAATCCGGGAACGATTTCATAAACTCCGGTGCAAGCGCTGAGTTTGAGATACCAGAAGATATCGACAGCGAAACCGGCGATGATACCAGCCAGCGCACCGTTATAGTTGAAGCGTTTCCAGAAGAGTGCCAGCAAGATCACGGGACCGAATGCGGCACCGAAAGCACCCCATGCACAGGAGACCAGTGCCATAATACCGCCGCAGTTGGGGCTGGCAGCAATCACAAATGCGATCACCGCAATGAGAACCATGATGAGACGTCCAGCCCACATCATTTCTCTGTCACCGGCATTCTTGCGGATGAAAGGACGGTAGATGTCAGAGACGAATGCGGAAGAGGATGCCAGAAGCTGGGAGTCAGCTGTACTCATGGATGCTGCAAGGATTGCAGAGAGCAGAACTCCTGCCAAGAAAACAGCGGCAGTCATCAGACCTGTATTGCTTCCGATCCATTCAAATACTGTACGGATCATCTGAATGAAAACAAGGTCCTGTTTTCCGGTTGTCTGCAACATATTGCCGAAGAATTTACGTCCAAGCAGACCGACAACAGATGCGGCGGAAAGAATGATAAAGATCCAGATACAGCCGATGATCCGGGACTTGTTCATTTCTTTTTCGTTGCGGACAGAGAAGTAGCGGATCAGGATGTGGGGCATACCGAAGTAGCCGAGTCCCCAGCCGAGACCGGAGATGATATCGCGCCAGCTGTTCCAATCGCATTTTCCGGAAGAGTAGGCGTTGAAGAAGTTAGCGGGAACCACATCAGCAGGAGCTGTGAAAGAAGAGGATTTCATCATAGCGAGAGCCAGGATCGGAGCAAGGAGCAGGGCACCGAGCATGATCAAACCCTGGAAGAAGTCGGTCCAGCAGACCGCATTGTACCCGCCGAGGAAGGTGTAAATCACGATAACGACCGTAGCAATGACCATGGCGATCATGGGATCCATTCCAAGCACGGTGTTGAAAAGAGTTCCGCAGGCAGAGATACTGGAAGCTGCATAGATGCAGTATGCGACCATGAAAACGATTGCGGATGCAAGAAGAATTCCCTTCCGGTTTGTTTTGAAACGGTTGGTCAAAAACTGGGGAACGGTGATGGAATCTTCTGCAACAATGGAGAAGCGGCGCAGTTTCGGTGCAACGCAGACCCATGCGAGAATGGTTCCGATCAGCAGACCGACAGCGATCCAGACCTGTCCGATACCGGAAAGATAGATTGCTCCGGGCAGACCCATCAGCACCCATGCGCTCATATCGGATGCACCGGCAGAGAATGCGGATACCCAGCCGTTCATGTTTCTGTCGCCGAGGAAGTAAGTCTTTTCACCGCCTCCGGCTTTTTTGTCCTTGAAGTAGAAGGAAATACCAATTGCGAGCAGCACTACGAAATAGAGGAGCAGTGCGACCAGTTCGGGGATCTTCATGTTTGTTTTCTCCGTGAGTTGTTTTCTTTTGTTTTGAAAATTTTAAACATAATCCCTTAAATATAATCCACTTTTCCGATTTTTCAAATTTTTACATTTGATTATTCTAATTTTTGAGATATATTCCTGTGTATTTTTTTGTTTTCGGAGGTTTACGGCATGAAAGACAAGTTATTATCATCATTAAAACACTGGTTCGGCTATGATTCCTTTCTGGATCATCAGCTTTCGGTGATGGAAGCGGTGCTTTCAGGAAAAGATCTTTGTGTCGTCATGCCCACCGGAGCGGGAAAATCTCTCTGTTATCAGCTCCCCCTGCTCATGAAAGAGCGGTACAGCATTATCGTCTCCCCTCTGATCTCTCTCATGAAAGACCAGGTGGATGCCCTTGTGGAACGGAATATTCCAGCCGCATTTATCAATACCACTGTTCCTCCGGCGGCGCAATATGCCATTCTCCGGGAGGTGGAGCGGGGCGAATTGAAACTGCTGTATGTCGCACCGGAACGGTTTCAGGCTCCGGGATTCCGGGAGTTTCTCCGGGAAAACCCGCCCGAAGTCCTTGTCGTTGACGAAGCCCACTGTATCAGCCAATGGGGACACGATTTCCGTCCCTCATACATGCGGCTGGGGGATGTTGCCGGGGAAATGGGGATCCGTCAGGTCTGTGCGTTCACGGCAACAGCCACAAAAACCGTTCAGAAAGATATCGTTCATCAGCTGCGCCGTCCGGAAATGGCGATGATGGTGGCAGGGTTCAAGCGCCCGAACCTTGCATTTTCGGTGATGGAAGCTCACGACAATGCCTCGAAAGATCACATCATTGCCAGATTGCTGGACAAAAAAGTTCCGACGATCATCTATGCCTCCACCCGGAAAGCCGTGGAGACTCTGCAGGCTGATTTCAACTGTATCGCCTATCACGGCGGAATGTCCGACCAGGAACGGACCCGTGCTCAGGAACTCTTTATGTCGGAGCCGACACCCATCCTTGCCGCAACGAATGCCTTCGGAATGGGGATCGACCGCTCCGATGTCAGGCGCGTGATACATTATAATATCCCCGGTTCCATCGAAGCCTACTATCAGGAAGCAGGGCGTGCCGGACGGGATGGCGAACCTGCTGAGTGCATCCTCCTTTTCGGAAACCGGGACAAATTCATTCATCAATTCCTGATCGATATGAACAATCCGGAACAGGAACTCGTTCACTCTCTTTATCTCTATCTGCAGGCTCAATGGAAAAAAAGCGGCGGTCTTCCGCTGGAACTGACCCTTGCAGAAATCGCGGAACAGATCCCCAATGCAAAGACAGATTCTCAAATCGGAGCGGCGTTTGCCATTCTGGAAGAAAACGGCTACGTCTCCCGTTCCTATTCCCGGGACAATACCGTTCAGTTCCGGATCGCAGGAGATATGAAAAAACTGGAAGAGGAGAACTCTTCCGAAAAAACGCAGCGTGCAAGATTTCTGCACCGGGTCATTCAGAATTATGGCGCAGCAGCGGCAAAGATGAAAAAATATTCGCTGCCGGAACTCTCTGAACTCTGCGCTCTGCCGCCGGAAAATATCAAACGGGTTCTTTCCGCTCTGGATGGTATCGCGCTGGAAGTGGAAAAAGAAACCTTCCGGGGAGCTGTTACAACGCTCCTGAAACCCGGAGAAAAACGGCTGAATATTGATTTTGAACAGTACGAACAGAAACGGGATCTTGAGATGAACCGGCTGGAAGATATGCTCTCTTATGCCCGTGCCAAGGGATGCCGTCAGGGATATCTTATCTCTTATTTCGGAGAAAATTCCGATGATTGGGAGTGCGGTGTTTGCGATCATTGTGCTTCCCCGGCACACTCTGCCGACCGGGATCTTGACCCCGCAGAACTGGCAACTGTCCATACGATCCTCTCTTCTGTCCGGCTCTTCAACGGCAGGATCGGGCGCGGCAGACTCAGCCAGATCCTTGCCGGTGTCATGAACGCCGATACCGTCAACACCCGATATACCGACAGTGTCTGTTTCGGGATCCTGAAGCCCATGAAGCAGAATCTCATCATGCAATATTTGCGGGAGCTGGAAGACAAAGGCTATCTGGAACGCTGCGGAAATCCCGAATATCCCTGTCTGGGACTTTCCCATGAAGGACGCCTCCAAATCGAAACCCGCAGCAGGATCCGTCTGAACCTGCCCGTCCCGAAAAAGAAAACTCCCATCAAAATATCTCTGGAAGAACCGTCAGAAGGGGATGAGCTCGATACCGGACTGCTTGCCCGTCTGAAAGCTCTCCGGGCGAAACTTGCAGCAAAACGCGGTGTGCCGACTTATGTCGTTTTTGGAGACAAAACACTGCAGGAATTTGCCCGGCGCAAACCGGCAACTGCCGCCGATGCAGAGGGGATCACCGGTGTCGGACCGGCAAAAATGGCAACCTATGTTCCGGTTTTTGTCAAAGAGATCACGGCTTATTTGGAAGAGAAGTGAATGGAAATAACAGGAGTAATAAAAAATGCGGCTTGATAAATATCTTTCAGAATCGACTCCGTACAGCCGGAAGGAGATCAAGATCCTCGCCGGAAAAGGAGCAATTTGTGTTAACGGAACCACCGTTAAGAAAAGCGATGTCCAAGTGACAGAACAGGATGAAATCACTGTCAACGGCGAAAAAATCTTTTACCGGAAATTTATCTATCTGATGATGAATAAGCCCGCCGGATATCTCAGTGCGACATGGGACGATAAAGACCCCGTAGTTGTTGATCTGCTTTCAGAAGAGTACAAACATTTTGAACCGTTCCCGGCTGGACGGCTGGATAAGGATACCGAAGGTTTGCTGCTGCTGACCAATGACGGACAGTTCGATCACGCCGTGACCTCCCCCCGGAAAAATGTGGTCAAACGCTACTTTGCACGTCTTGATGCTCCGGCTGAGTTCAATGACATAGCCGCATTCCGTGCCGGTATGGATCTGGGGGATTTTATTGCAAAACCTGCAGATTTGGAAATCACTGAAAATCCCTGCGAAGTTTTTGTGGAAGTCTCGGAAGGAAAATTCCATCAGGTCAAACGCATGTGCGAAAAAGTTGGCAAAAATGTGCTTTATCTGAAACGGCTCTCTATCGGGGAGCTTGTTCTTGATCCGGCATTGGAACCGGGAAAAGTACGGGAACTCACCCCGGAAGAGATTGCAGCTTTTATGAAGTGAAAAATGTCTCCGTACATAGAAAATCAATCTGACTGGGAACGGCTGAAAGAACGCCTCTCCAAATCAAAATTCCGGTCAAGATTCCGTTTGAAAGAACCGGAGCTGAAAATCATTGCCGAACGGGGAATGGATGAAGTCGCTTTCCAGAGCCGTCAATTCCTCCAAAATCGGCTGGCACCTGCATTCCCGCCGAACGATGGCAGGCAGACTCCTATGCGTGGACACCCCTGTTTTATTGCCCAACATGCCACCGGGATCTGCTGCCGGGGCTGTTTGCAGAAGTGGCACGGTATCCCGCCCGGACGGGAACTGACAGAAGATGAATTGGACACTTTGACAAATATTTTGATGTGCTGGATCAGAGAACATTCTTCCGGTGCGGAAAACATTCCCCATACCCCCAATTTATTATAAGATAGTAAGAAAAACGTAAAAAATTTTTCGATTTTCTCTTTTTTTTCTTGCAATTTCAATGATAAGGGTCTATATTGAGACAGAATGTAAACATTGAACACTTGGACAGTTAAAGAAGAGCTTTCCAATGGTAAAGATAAAAGATGTGATCCGCCGGGATATTTCCACGGGAAAATATGCGGAAAACGGGCGATTGCCCGGAGTCCGCGAGCTTGCGCTGCGCTATGATTGCAGCCGCGGCACGATCTCCAATGCCCTGAGAGAACTTTCAGAGCAGGGATTTGTCCGCACGGAACACGGCAGAGGAACTTTTCTTGCAGAAGGCGGAAATTTTCTCAAACGCCGTTCCACCCGCATGGTGGGTGCTGCTTTATTGCGCCACAGCTGGATGGAACACATGGAGTCCCTGCGGGATGAATATCTCCGTGACGGCTGGTTCATCTCTCTTTACTGTTCCTCTGATGATATGCAGAATCCGGAAGCGGAACGGCATTTTCTGGAACTTGCGCTGGCGCAGGATTTTGCGGGTGTGATCCTTACCGGAACTCCGTTGACCCCGTTGAACAGCGATCTCTATCTTTCCCTGCGGCAAGCCGGAATGAAAATCGTTCATCTGACCCATTACAAAGAAAACATGTCCGGAGAAGCAACGATCCTGCCTGATTACCGGATGGCTGGCGCAATCGCCTGTTCTGCCGCTGCCCGGAATAAAAAAAGGTTTGCAGTTATTCGTGTCAATGGGTTCTGTCCGCCAAGCACAACGCTCCGTCTGGAAGGTGTCAGAACTATGAGCCGGGCTTTGAGGATGGAGCAGCTTCCCGATTTGATGTTATCCGGCGGCGAGCGGATCACCCCGGAAAATGAAGCGCAGCTCGTTCAATTTTTTAAGACAGCCGGTCCATTATCAGAATTGGCTCTGCTTGCTGATGACTGCGCTACGCTCCGGGATCTCCGGCTCTGGATGGAAAAACGCGGCATTCCGGCAGAACTGCCTTTCATGATTTCCATGTCCGATACCCATTGGAGCAAGAGAGAGATGAACTATATCGGGTTCGATTACAGACAGAGTCTCCGTCTTGCTATGGATTATATCACCGATGAAAAGATCAAACCCCTTGATCCTTTCCACCGGGTTCTGGATCCGGAACTTCACTTGATCAAAGAAACAATTCAAATAAAATAAAGGAAAACAAAATGAGTAAGCTGAAATTTACTGTATTCTCTGACCTGCACCACCATCCGGCATGGTACAAATCCGATGCCCCGGAACGTTTGGCGGCAATTCAGAAACGCGCGCTGGAAAGCGGTTCCGAGTTCCTGCTGCACATAGGTGATTTCTCCCATAAACCCTCTGCTTGTCCGGAACTGATCAAACAGTATAAAGAGTTCCAGATCCCCGGTTACTTTGTGCTTGGAAACCATGAATTCGATATTGATTCCTATGAAACCGTTCTGAAAACCATGGGCTTGGAAAACGGTTATTATTTCTTCGATCACGGCGGGTTCCGTTTTGTGATCATGGATGAAAACTGGTTCAGCGATTTCCCGGGAATCTATTTCCACTATTCCGAACGGAACTATTTTGACCATCCCGGTTTCCGCGACTGGATGCCCCCCGAAGAGATCGAATGGGTCCGTGAAACCGTCATGAACTCCCCTTATCCCTGTATTCTTGCAAGTCATGCTCCTGTCAGCTACGGTCCCAATCCCCGCGCCGGAATAAAACCGGCTTGCAAGGAAGCGGTCGAACAGATCATCAGCGATTCTCAGGGAAAACCCGGACAGGTCATCCTGTGTTTGAATGGTCATTATCACCGCAGCGGTATGGACATCATCAACGGCGTACCCCGTCTGGATGTGAACTCCGCAACTTTCAACTGGGTTCCGAACCCCCACGATCTCTACCCTGAAAAAGAGTGGTATCAGCAGTACGAATGTATTGGAAACATGGTGATCTACGAAAAGCCTGTCAGTGCAGAAGTCGTCATTGACACTGATGAACAGACCATCGAAGTGATCGGCTGTGAAGGGAACTTCCTTCACGGCATTTCCACTGAGGACAGCGGAAACTCTTCCGGAGCCCGTCTTGATACCCCCGATATGCTTTCAACAAAAGTCAAATACGGAATTGAAAACAACTGAGGAGATTTTCAATGAAGCATTACAAGAGTTTTACATTGATCGAATTGCTGGTGGTCATTGCCATTATTGCAATCCTCGCCGGAATGTTATTGCCCGCACTGAACAGTTCCAGAGAAAAGGCTAGGTCTGTCAACTGTACTTCCAACCAGAAACAGATCATGCAATCCTATCTGATGTACCCGACAGATTCTAACGGCTGGCTGCTGCCTGCTTACATGAATCCCGGCGGAAACTGGGGAGACCGTATGATCGAAGCAAAATATCTCGGGAATAAATCTCTTCTGATCTGCCCCACCGGGAAAAGCAAAAGCCAGAATGCCACATCCGGCGGAAACTATGGAATCGGGCTCAATTACAGAAGTTTCGGTTTGAGCTGCAAAATTGCCGATGAAGGAAAAACCGCATTCGTCATGGTGAAAGAAGCGTCCATCAACCGATTCAACAACAACTCCAATCTCGTTACTTTCATTGATACCCCGATGCAGGGCGAAGCAAAGAACTGCAACAGCTACTATGGGCATGTCGGATATGGGATCTTTGAAGTCACCAGCAATAAAGAGGCATATCACATGATGAGCATCCGCCACAATATGTCTGCCAACGCTGCATTCTTTGACGGTCATGTCGGCAATATGAAAGAAGTGGAAGTCCGTCAGAAGATCCACTGGTACCCCCAGCATGATTCCGCTACCAATGAGTATACAATGGTTACAACAGGAAAATATTGATTATGAAACATACTTTTTTCGCAATTTTCGCATTGGCGGCAACGGCTGTTTTTGCTGCTGAACCTGCTGTGACTTATGACTTTGAAGGCACTACCGGACTTCCGGCAACGGCTCTCAAGGGAAAAGGAAAAATCGAATTCGTCGACGGCATCAAAGGAAAGGCCATCAAGATGGCTGACAATACCCTGAACCTTCCCTGTCCGGAAGGTGTCACCGGTGAATCCGGAAGTGTCGCACTCTGGATCAAACCCGTCAACTGGGATCACTCCTCCAAAGAGTTCGTCTCTTTCCTGTTCAATCAGAACAAATCTGTCACCGGACGGATGCACATTTACAAGTACCGTGAACCCGATGGTCTCGGCATTACATTCTGGTACGGCAGCACCAGAAATGACAAGTTGAAGACTGTTACCGCTTACCGTAAAGCAAAGTATAAAAAAGGGGAATGGTTCTTCTTTGTCATGACCTGGGATAAAAAGAGCAATCTGACAAGTCTTTACTACAATGGCGTGCGTGTTACCGGCAGCAGACCCGGCAGAGATGTCTTTTACAAAGAGTTCGGTGATTTCATCCTGAACGCCGTTCCTTTCAATCCCGGAAATCGTGCCAATACAACAGTTTATGATCTGGTTCGTTTCTACAAAGAACCGCTGAGTGCTTCCGAAGTTGCAAAGATGTACAAGGCTGAAAAGCCCGCAAAATAAGAACGGAGTTTCAGCAGATGAAAAAATTATTACTGCCTCTTCTTCTGGCAGGCGCGGGAACGCTTTTTGCCGCAAAACCTGTTGTGCAATATGATTTCAACGGGAAAACCGGACTGCCTGCAAAGGCGTTGAAAGGAAAAGCGGAGTTCGTGCAGGGGATCCGCGGTCAGGCTTTGAAACTGGCTGATTCCATCCTTACGATCCCCTGTCCGAAGAAAGTCACCCCGGCAGAAGGAACCGTTGCGTTCTGGATGAAACCGGTCAACTGGGACAGTTCCAAAGATGAATTTCTCTTTTTCCTCCGCAGCGACAGCAAGCAGAAAAATGGACGGTTCATTCTTTACAAATACTCCGGAAAGACCGGGCTCGGAACGACATTCTATTTTGGAAATCCCAATGGCAAACATGGCACAAGTTACTGCTATGCCGCCACCCGCCGCAAAGATGATATGAAGCAGGGAGAATGGATTTTTGTTGCCGCAACATGGAGCAAAAAAGCCAATCTTATCCGTGTTTATCTCAACGGAAAAGAAGTTGCCAGCTATGAATGCAAACCTCAAATGTTCGCCTGGAACTTCGGTGATTTTACCGTGAATCCCCGTCCGTTCGGAAAACCCAACCGTTCCTATGAAACCGCATTCGATCTTTTCCGGTTCTATTCAACAGCTCTCTCTGAAAAAGAGTTGAAAAAGATTTATGAAGAAGAATCCAAGCCTGTCATGGAAATTCCCATCGAAGCCAGCAAACCCACCTTTCTGACGGTTCCGGTCATGAAGACTGCGCCGAAGATCGACGGAAATTTTGTTGATTCCGAATGGCTTTCCGCTGCAAAAATGGGCGGCTTCATCGAACTCCGCAACCCCAGACTTCAAATCGATCCCGATACCGAAGCCTACATGGGAACCGATAAGAAAAATCTCTACTTCTGTTTTGTCGGAAAGATCCCCGGCGCAACCACTCTGAAAAATCTTCAGACGAAGCGCGACAGCGATGTTTATACCGACGATGCCTATGAAATCTATCTGAGACCGCCGCACATGACGATGGGATTCTATCAGGGGATCTTCAACTATGGCGGTGCGATCTTTGATACCTGCAACTCCCGCAAGGAGTGGAATGGAAAATGGACCATTAAAAACGGGATCTATGAAGGACACTGGATCTGTGAAATCGCCATTCCTCTTTCCGAGCTGAAATCTCCCTTCCGGGAAAATTCCCTCTGGAAGTTCAATATCTGCCGTGACAGACAGCTGGAACCGGATATCATCTTCTCCTCTGTCTCCCCCTCCGGTATGCCTTACCGGGCATGGTTCGCAGATTTCCGTCTCAGCGAACAGGGCGCATTCGGACGGCTCACGCTGAACTATGAACGGCTTTTTGAACGGAAACTGGACTTCGATCTTGAGGTCATGAACCAGTCCGGCAAACAGAAAAATGTAACGCTTGATATCCGTTTTATTGATCCGGACGGAAAGGAAACTTCTGCGAAAAAATTGAAAGCAGCTGTTCCGGGAAAAAAGGCTTATACCTTCAAAATATCCGATCCTCTTTCCGGATTCCGGGCAGGGATCATCCGGGTCAATGCAACAGCCGATAACGGAGAGCGGATCTTTGCTCAGGATATTCCCCTTGTCTTCAAAGATGAAGTCGCAACGGTCATGGAAACGGATCTTGCCAAAGGAAAACTCTCCTTTGAAGTGGATCTGAAGAGCCATTACAAACTCGCCGGAACCAATCAGGTACAAGTCACCATCAAGGCGAAAGACGGAAAATCTCTGACTGTTGCCGCCAAGGGCCGCCCCGTGGCAAAAGGGGTCTTTGATCTCAACAAGCTCACCCCCGGCGATTGTACCGTGACATTCCGCTTCCTGAACAAAAACGGACAGGAACTTCTTTCTGTTGACCAGTATTACAATCATATCGGACAGCCAAAGTGGCTGAAAGAAAAACCGGGGAAAAATGCCGGAGTGATCTATCCTTACACGCCCATCAGACAGAACGGAAATGTTCTTTCTGTCATTGGAAGAGATCACTCGTTCGGCAAGACACTTCTGCCGGAACAGATCACCTCTCAGGGAGTGAAACTCTTCGCAAAAGCTCCTGTGCTGAAAGGGAAAATCAATGGAAAACCAGTTGTTTTCAATAACTTCAAATTCAATACAGTGAAAGCTGCCGATGATGCTGTGACCATGGAGTTTACCGCTTCCGCAGGCGGTCTGGAACTCAAAGGAACCATGTACATGGAGTTCGACGGGTTCCTCTGGTATACCGTGAAAGCGGATAAAAAAGCGATCCGGCTGGATGAACTTTTCCTTGAAATGGAAATGCCTTCTTCCGTTGCGGAGTTCTATAACGGACACTTCTTTTCCCGGGAAAACTATGTCGGCAAGATCAAAACCCCGCTGGCAGTCCGCCAGATCCCGTCCCTCTGGGTCGGAAACATTGATGTCGGTTTGACATTCGTTGCAGAATCTTTTGAATACTGGAACAATGCCGATACTCTGACCGCGAACCGTTATTTCAAGCGTGGAAACAATACGGTCTGGCAGATCCGTTTTATTGACAAGCCGGTAAATCTTGCGAAAAAAGGTCTGGCGTTGGAGTTCGGGATCGAAGCGAACCCGGTGAAACCCATTCCGAAGGATTTCCGTTCCTGGCGCGTTCATGCCCATAACCCGGCAAACATCTGCCATCCGTCGCAGGTCTCAAAAGAGATCCGGAAATATCCCGGTTACAATGGCGGATTCACCCCGGAATTCAAATCTCTGGAAGCCTTCAAACAGGAGGTGAAACGGTTCCGGGACAAGGGCGTGGAAATGTCTCTTTACATCAATCCGACTCTGACCAGCCCCGATACGACAGAGTACAAGATCTTCCGTCAGCAGTGGCGGAACCCCTACAATGTCTATCCCCAGTGTCCGGCATCCACTCTTGCGGATCTGACCATCTGGCAGATCGACTATCTGATCCGGGAAGGCGGCTTGAAAGTTGTTTACATCGACAGTCTCGGAGCTGTGAACTGTGCCAATCCGCTTCACGGCTGCGGTTATATTGATGAGTCCGGAGCCCAGAAGCTCACCTTCCCGATCCGTGCGACACGGGAATATGTGAAACGGCTTTATGCTCTGATCCATGCCCCCGGAACGAATCCGAAGACAAACTTCCTCTGGGGACACATGTCAGCCCGTACCAGCGCACCGATCAATGCGTTTATGGACTTCCAGTGTTCCGGCGAAGAGCTGGAAACAGTGATTGCGGAAAATCAGAACTATCTGGAACTGTATGGTCTGGATGAGTTCCAGTGCTACTATCTGAACAGCTCCGGAGTCATGCCCATGCTGCTGCCCAACCTGGGGCGCGTCGGCTCCAAAGAAGCCCGCTGGATGCCCAAGTACAACGATCAGCTTCTGTCACTTGTGCTGCTTCACGATACCATGCTCTGGGTCTGCTGGTGCGATACAAACTACATCCTGAAACACTACAAGATCCTTGATGATTTCGGGCTGAAAGATGAAAGGATCCAGTTCCTTTCCTATCGGAAACAGAAAGCGGTCGTTTCACCGGATAAAGATATCTTTATCAGTGTCTACAAGCTGAACAACAAGGCGATGGCTGTTGTTGTGAACAAACAGAATACAGAACGCACGGTGAACGTGAATATCGACTGGAAGAAACTTGGGATCAAGCCGGGTGCGGCATTGAAAGATATGCGTACCGGCAAAGCTCTGCCCGAAGGCGGCAGTGTAACGGTCAGGATCCCCGGTTATAACTTTGCATTGATTCAAATTGGAGAATAACAGAATGAGAGTAATGAGCTGCAATATCCGTTTTGCCTCGTCGGGGAGCGACCACGGTCCCCGTCAGTGGGTCAACCGGAAAGATCTCTGTATCAACACGATCCTGAAACGGAATCCGGATATCATCTGTCTGCAGGAGTGTCATAACGACCAACTGGCAGATTTTATTGCGGAGATCGGTGACCGTTATGATAACTATTACGGCATTTCCTATCCCGGGAATTATTTTCCGGAGAATGTGATTTTCTACCGGAAAGGGAAATTCCGCAGTCTGGGAACGGGTGCATGGCACTTGTCTGAAAAGCCCCATGTCTGCGGTACAAAAGGCTGGAACAGCGAGTGTGTCCGTTTTGTGAACTGGGTTCTTCTTGACGGACCTTTCGGGCGGGTGCGGGTGATCAATACCCACTTTGACCATGCTTCCCAGCTTGCCCGGGAAAAGGCGGCGGAAATGATCAACGAAGATATGGAAGTCTGGGGCGCAGATTATCCCCAGATCCTGACCGGCGATTTGAACTGCGATCCTGCCAACAAAGCGATTCAGATCCTTGAAAGTGCCGGCTGGGTGGATTCCATGCCGGAAAAGGATCGTTTCACGCTTACCTGTCATGAGTTTCAGGGATACCGCGGAAGTTTCGACTTCGGAATCTGCGGACAGGGTCGCATGGATTATGTATTCACCCACGGAAATTTGAAAGCACGCGACGGAGAGATCATATATGATGCGGAAGGGGATATGTTCCCCAGCGATCATTATTTTGTCTCTGCCGATATAGATTACGTTTTCTAACCAAACAAACTGCATAAAGGAGATTAAACTATGCGTTTCGGTTATTTCAAACATTGGCACCAACCTGAATTCCCCTGTCAGGAATTCATGAAGGAACAGGGATTCGATGTCAAACAGATCGACTATTCAAAGCCGAAGTATCTGGAAGATTTTGATGTCGCAATCGTAGAACAGAATGGTTTCAACGACTACATCGAAAACGATGAAGAGTACATTGCCGGCTGGGTCAAGCGCGGCGGTATCCTGCTTTTCATGCACCAGGATTATCAGCGCTGGGCACCCTATTTTCTGCCCAACGAAGTCGGCTACACTCAGCTGATCCACCGTCACATCCCCACCATCGGCGATGCAACCAAGTATGGCGATGAACCTTACTACATCTACATGATGCCGTGGATTGAAAAAGAAGGAAAAGGCCTCTTCAACGTTCCGGAAAAAATCACCCCGGACGAAATGATCGACTGGAGAGTCTGCTCCAATACCTTCCGTATCATCAGACAGTATAAACAGACTCCGGCAGAAATGCTGAGAACCGCTGCACAGTCCTGCTATCTTGCCAACCCCAACTGGGATATCCTCGGTTCCTACATGGACCCCGGTGTCCGTGACGGTGCCCTGATCCTCCGCGCCAAGTACGGCAAAGGGATGTTCTTCCTGAACCAGCTTCTTTTCCCTGAACAGAGACCCGCAGATGATGACCGCTGTCTTGCATTCTGGAAGAAGTATCTGAAGAACCTTGAAGCCTATTTTGAACGCTTCAAGAATGGCGAACCCGAACCCGTGATCGAAGAATCCAAAGAGCTGCCCATCAAGAAGAATTACAAGCTCAATATCCACATGCACTCTCTTGACTGGTACGGCTGCGACTCCGCTCCCGGAACCATCAATGCAATGATGCGGTACATGAACTTCGATATCTGCGGTCTGGCTGTCAAAGATGTTGGCCCCTATGCCGGAAAACTCGACCCCGCAAAGTATTCCGATGATAAGGTCCTCTTCCTTGACGGACAGGAATATCACCCCTTCAACTGGCAGACCTGCACCGATCACATCGGTCACAACAACTACCACATGCTGCCCATCGGTATCGACCCCGATGCCTACACTCCGGAATTCACCCGCAGTCTTTACGGCGACGATGAAGTGGATGCTTATGTCAAAAAAGCAATCAACTATGTCCATGAAAAACATGGTGCAGTCTGTGCAACCCACCCCGTCAAAGTGGATTACTGGACCAAGTACGACTACGATGCAGTGGATGAAGAGCCTCTGATCCCCATGTCCGGAACGATCATTGAAAAGTATTGGCTGGATGGCGGACGGATCGCCCTGATGAACTCTGTTGACCTCTTCGGTTTCCGCCGTATTCTGGATAACCCCGCAGTCAACTTTGTTTATCTGAACGGCGAAAAGCCCTGCCGCGACAGTGTTGTGAAAGCGATCCGCAATCATCACACCATCGCAGCGGCGTGGTTCAACGAAGCTGATGTCACACTCAATGGTCATCTCCCCGGCGATGTCATCACCAGAGAAGAAGCCGAAAACGGCGTTGTCTCCATCTCCGCAGAGATCACAAAGGGCGTGATCAAGGAAGTCCGTGTCTACTCCGGCGCAGATGTGATCTTCAAAGCCACCCCCGGAACAAAGACCGTCAACATGGAAGTTCCGCTGAAGGGCTTGAAGCTGGATAAATATATCCGTGTCGAAGCAGAAGGTGAAAAGGAACGCTACATCATGGCATCCACACCGTTCTTCTTTGAATAAGCAGAGTTTCTGCATCACAACCGGGAAAGGGTCGCTCCTCTCCCGGTTTTTTAATTGAGAAAAAGTACCTTGCGGGATTGAAAATTCAATAGAAATGTGCTATTTTACCGGAGCAGGAAAAACCTTGAAATTACAAAAAGGAGAATATTCTCATGAGTACGGAAAAATTTGATGTTGCAGTCCTCGGACTTGGTGGTATGGGTTCAACCCATGTGGGTGCGGCAAAACAATCCCCCCATGTGAACCGGATCTATGGATATGAACCCGATCCGGAACGCCGGAAACAGCGCGCAGAAGAGTTGGGGATCATCCCCGCAGACCTGCCGGAGATCCTCGCAAATCCGGAAATCAAGTTCGTTTCCATCGCATCCAGTAACAACACTCACATCGAACTGGCAGAAGCCGCACTCCGCGCAGGCAAGAAAGTCATGTGCGAAAAGCCTATGGGCGATACTCTGGAAGAAGCAACAAAGCTGATCAAGCTGAAACAGGAGCTGAACGGCTTCCTTCAGATCGGTTTTGAACTGCATTACTCCACCCTCTACATGAAAGCAAAAGAATGGATCGATCAGGGAATCATCGGGGATGTTGTGAATATCCAGACCCGCTATCTCTGCACTGTTCATCATGCCAAAGGTTCCTGGCGCAGCAAGGGAAAAGGCAGCTTCCTCATCGGCGAAAAACTCTCTCATTACCTCGACCTGCAGCGTTGGTTCATGGGTTCTGAACCCGATACAGTCTTTTCCGTCACCTCTCCCCGCGTGCTGCCCTATGTGGAATATCATGACAACCATAACATCACCACCCGCTTCAAAAACGGCGGCGTCGGCGTGCTGATTTTTACTGCATATACCGCAGAATCCTATCATGGCGAACAGTACCCCGACCTGCTGGCAAAACAGCAGGATGACGGACACGTTCTTCAGTATCTCATCATCGGAACCAAGGGAATGATCGAAACTGATGTGTTCCGCCGCAGACTCCGCCGCTGGACCTTCACCGATACCGGAGAACGTCTTGACAGTGCACGGGCAGAAGAGATCAACTATACCATGGCAGAAGATAACGCCTGGATCCACAACACCGCCGGTCAGAATATCCGGATCATGGAACTTGTTGCAAACGGAAAAGCTCCGGAAGTTCCGCCTGAAGATGCTTACCAGACCATGCGTTTTTGCTTTGCTGCAGGGGAATCTGAAGCAACCGGAAAAATCATCCGCATGGATGATCTGCCGGATTGGAGATAAGGGAAATGCCGAAAACGATCCAGCTCCGCCGCGGTGTCGGGACCTCTCTGACAAAATTCCGGATGAAAAAACAGGGAAGAATCGCCTATATCGGCGGTTCCATTACGGAGATGCCGAAAGGGTATTCTTTCCTGGCGACACAGATGATCAGCGGGATGTTTCCCACTGCAAAACTGGACTTTATCAATGCCGGAGTCAGTTCCACCTGTTCCAATACCGGGGCGTTCCGGATCGGGCAGGATGTCTTCAGCAAGGGAAAAGTCGATCTGCTTTTCATCGAGTTTGCCGTCAACGACAATCAGGATGGACACCTGAAGCCGGTTTCCACGGTGCGCGCCATGGAAGGAATGGTCCGTCAGGCGTATGCCAACAATCCGGAGATGGATATCGTTTTCCTTTATACAGCCAACGAGTCCCATAATCAGACGTTCAATTCAGGAAAAATCCCCCGTGAGATCCGCGCCATGGAAAAAGTGGCAAAATATTACCGGATCCCGAGCATCTGTTTTGCACAGGAAGTCGCTTTCCGGATCGCCGCAGGGGAGTTTGACTGGGCAAACGACTTCGGCGGAGTTCATCCCGCACAGTTCGGAAATGAGATCTACTGTTCTCTGATCAAAGAACTTCTGGAACTTTCCGGAGAAGATTCTTCTGCAGAAATTCCGGCAGAGCTGATTGATGAAAACAGTCTTGTCAAAGGGAATTTTCTGCCGCCGTCTGTTGCGGAATTTGATGAAAACTGGACCCTCGGGATCCCGGATTGGGAATCTCTGCCGGGAGTCAAAAGGGAGCGTTTTACCGGCGTTCCTACTCTTTTTACTACAACTCCGGGTGCAGAATTGACCCTGTCGTTCTACGGAACCTGCATCGGATTTTATCTGACTGCCGGACCTGATGCCGGATGTATCCGTTACAGTATTGACGGTTCTCCGTTCAAAAAAGCGGATCTTCTTCATCCGTTCAGTATGGGATTGCATTATCCTTACACAAAGATGCTTGCAGAAGATCTTGCGCCGGGGATGCACACATTGGTTTTGCAAGTCAGCAAAGCACACAATCCGAAAAGCAGCGGGAATGCGCTCCGGATCATGAATTTTGCTGTAAATGCAATCAAAAACGCCTGAACAGCAAACTTTACGTTACCGTGAGAAACGGGAAATCTCATCGAGGAACTGCCTGGTGAGTTTCCCGGACGGCGGTGATTTGATATTTTTCCCTTCCAGATCGTAGTTGTAAACAATACCGTTCCGGTTCATTTCATAAATTTTATCATCGTAAAGCATGGCACGGTTGGAATAGCTTGAGAAAATCATGAGTTCCCGGTTGCTGTCTTCCCAAATCCAGCGTCCGGAAGAATAATCAGAGAACGGATTTTTGCAGCCCAGCATTTTCATCAAAGTCGGCACTACATCTATGTGGTAGGTCCGATGATCAAATTTTCCTTTTTTAATCGGACCGCCCGCTATGATCAAAGGAACATGCAGCTGGTATCTGGAAAATTTGCTGTTGTGTCCCCAGATATTATTTCCGGATTCATTCGCTTCGTTCCCGTGATCGGAAGTAATAATAAAAATAGTATTTTCCCAGTCATATTCTTTCTTGAGGAATTCCATCATATCTTTCAATTGAACATCAATGAATGCAGAGGAGTTCCGGATGAGGTTATATACCTTTTTCTGCTGTTCTCTGTCATCCTTCTTCAATGCCAGATAATTCATGCTTTTATAAGCATCAGGAAACGGGACTTTGAAGTTTTCCGGCACAATATAACCATGAAGAGAATCATACATGATAACAGAAAATGCCGGTTTGGATCTGTCTCTGTTCTTTACAAATTTCTTGAAGTCATTGACTGCTTCATAATCGCGTTCGAGCTTTGTTGAGCCGTTCCGTTTCAACGTCATTCCGGAGACTTTCGCAAAAATTGTACGGTCAAACTCCGGATTTGTCAAGGTTGCAGAGAAAAAGATCCCTGTTTGATATCCCCGATCCAGACAGCTGTCGACCAGAACACTGCCGCGCCCTGCGGAAAGTGCCTGATTCCAATAAGTTCCATGAACTCCGGAGAACAGGGCAAACATACCGTTTCTGGTGCAGTTCCCATTGCTGAAATGGTTGGAGAAATATGCACCTTCTTCAGCAAACTTTGAAAGATAAGGCATAACTTCCGGCGTGACCATATCGCCGCGTAACGCATCAACAAGCACAAAAACAATGTTATATTTCGGAGCATTCGATTCAAACTGAAGAGGATTTTTCGGGTAATGAAAGGTGCCGCGGTCTCTGTTCATATCAAACTTATTGCCGGGTTTGAAACCGAGTTTCGTTAAAAGACGTTTTGACGTCAAACCGAAATTCCCCGGGAAAATCTGATTCCGTTCCATGATTGCAAAATTTCCTTTAAACGTTGCAACTGCATGCCAGCCATTGTAAATGATAAAGCCGGAAAGAAAAACGATCGCAGCATAAAGCGAACATTTTGTCCAGATTTTCTTCTGCATTTTTACTGCAAGGAACATCAATCCGGAAATTGCTGCAATGATTATAAGGAAAGCTGCTGCAGCCATCAGGAACATTTCCGTGGAAAAGGGAATCAATTCCAAGCCCGCATCCGAAAGAAAAAGAGCAAGCATGGCAGAGTCAATATGGAACTGATATTGAGTAAAGACTACGGCATCAATAAGAAGATATGTCGTACAGAAAATTCCGGCAATGGTTCCGATGATCCACATAGCAATTTTATTGAAACACGCTCCCAGCCCTGTTATCAGTGCAAGAAGCAGTGCAAGCACTCCCGGCAGAGCAACGAAGAGAACCAGTGTATAGAGTTCTCCGATGAGACTGTTTTCTGAAATATAGGCTTGAATCCTGCAGTATATACCGATCAGAACGAATATAAAGTAGTTCAAGATTCCAAAACGGAGTGATGCAGAAAATAATTCTTTTCTGCTGCCGAAATATTCTTTGAGTCTGTTGATTTTCATTTATTGCCTTTCTTTCATGATCCCGTAATATAACATTGAAAATGTTTATTTTCAAGATGTCAGAATCATTTAGTACAGAACTTCTTTTTTATATCTGCTGGTTTTTCTGAGGGAGGCTGCCGGAAAGAGAGATAAGGAAATGGATCAGGAACGTTTTTCTGTTGATTCCCGGACAAGCAGAGAGGGCATAAGTCTGACCCGTTTCGGAAGATTTGCTTTCTCTTTCCGGATCACAAATTCCACTGCGTTTCTTGCAAGTTCTTCATAATCAAGCGCAATGGTGGTCAATGACGGATAGAGAACTGCTCCGGATGGAAGATTGTCACATCCGCAGATCGCAGCATCTCCGGGGATTTTCCGTCCGCATGACAGCATGGCGCGGTAGATCCCGGTGGCAATTTCATCGGTCGTGAAGACAGAATCAAATTTTTTGCCGGATCTCAGGTAATCCCGCATGACCGCTTCTGCAGAAGCCGGAGTGTAATCCGTCCGGATGATCTCCGGCATTTTTCTGCCGTATTTTTCTATAAAATTCCGGCATCCGTCTTCGATTTCTTTTGAGAAGAAATGAGATTCCGGCCCGGTGATGATCAGCGGCTCTTCATATCCCTGTTCCATCAGGTGCGATAGTGCCATTTCTGCCGCTGCCGCATTATTGAATGCAAAGGAGTTGAAGGAAGCGTTGGAATCCGGGAGCCCCGGGTTGTCAATGAGGATCGCTCCGGGAAAAGCGGCGATGAGAGAAGAGAGCTGCTGTTCCGGGAAATCTCCGATGATGAATGTCGCCTGTGCTTCTGTCTTTAATGCCGAGGCTTGCAGGCGCAGGAAGGTGCGGTAATCCCCTGTTCCGCAGTAGAGAACACATTCGCAGTTTCTTGCGGTCAGCGCACGTTCTACGGCGGAAAGAAGGCGCATCTGGAACACAACAGGACCGCGTTCCGGCGTTCCGCAGATCAAACGGACCCTTGTGTGAGCCTCTTTCTGCTTTCCGGCGGGTCTGCCGAGACGGGAGCCTTTCAGATATCCCAGCTCTTCTGCCGCAGCCAGAACCTGTTCCCTTGTCTGTTTGCTCACAACCGGACTTTGCCGCATAACACGGCTGACCGTCATGGCGCTGACACCGCATTTTTCTGCAATGTCTGAGATGGAAACAGCGGTTCCGGCTTTTTTTGCCATATTATTTCTCCGGCTGGGCTGTTTGCTGCGGCGGTGACTTCGGTGTCAAGTCTCCGATCACACGCTTTGCATCATAGAAAGTTACGAAAAGCATGAATGCGATGATGATCGCAACAAAGGCATAGGAGATCGGATTCAGATATTTTTCCGGAATCGGTCTCCGGAAAATGATTTCCAGAAGTGCCAGCAGGAAATGTCCTCCATCCAGAACCGGGAAGGGAAGCAGGTTCAGCAAACCGAGACTGAATGTGATCAGAACAACGATATTCAGTCCCTGCATCAGGGAGCCGTCATAGACAGAACGGTAAAGGATCCTGCCGATCCCTACAGGTCCGCTCATGTGTTTGGGCTTCACCGTGGTCTGCTGTTCTGTCAATCCCAGCGTTCCGCCAATGCTGTAACCGATGGCGCGCATGGATTTCCAGGTCAGAGAAATAGTGGATGCGAACTGATCCCAGGGGGTCGGATGGGAAACATAGGCATACTCTACACCGATGCTGTAGTACTGGATAAACGCAGGGGTGAGAGATAGTTTGACTGTTTCTTCGACAAGTTCGGGTGCTGCAGGTTTGCTGTCCTTGTCAGCCTTGGCATCTTTCTTGATTTTGGGTACTTTCCGGACGACTTCCAGAGCCAAAGGTTTCCCTTTTGCAGCCTGAACGATCTGCGGGAAATCCCGGGGAACAGGAACTTTTCCGTTGATCGTTTTAATGATATCATCCTTCTTCAATCCGGCTTTTTCTGCGGGAGAGCCGGGTTTGATATCCAGAACAGAAAGTTTTTCTGCGACAGGAGAGTAGGTTACTCCCACCTGCCAGATTCCTTTTTCGCCTTTGATTTCATGGGGAACAGGCTTGATATTGTCAATGGTGATCTCTTTTCCATTCCGTTCAATCAGGAGCGAAACCGGATTGCCGTTGGAGTGGTCGATCATCATTTCAAATTCATCAATGGATGTAGGACGCTGTCCGTTGACAGCAAGAACTTTGTCCCCTTTTCTCACACCGGCGTTCCATGCAGGAGTATTCTTATCCGGGAATACGATCAGCGGAAGTTTCGGCATGAAGAACGGATAGGCAACTCCTTCATCCGGAAGAACATTCTTATTGACTGCCGGAACATAGGAAATCTCTTTCATCTTTCCGGTTTTTCCGTCACGAACCGTCAGTTTCACAGGACCGACTGTGGTGATGATCTCTTTGAAAACACCGTTCCAGCTTGCGTTGATTGGCTTGTCATTCAGTTTTGTAATGACATCTCCGACACGCAGCCCGGCTTTATATTCAGGGCTTTCCATGTTGATCGCCGCAACTTCAATTTCTTTCAGATTGGGTGTATCCTGCGGGATCCCGACGATCCAGATGATCGTACCGATAAGGAAACCGAAGAGGATATTGAAGAAGGGGCCTGCAACAACGGTGATCATGCGGTCAAGGGGTTTGGCAGGGGGAATCTCAATGTCATTGCCTTCTTCATCTTTGACTTTTGCACCGTCACCATCCACCTGCGGGATCTCAACATAACCGCCGAAGGGGATCCAGCCGATACGGTACTCCACACCTCTCCAGGTTTTACCCCAGACTTTACGGAATCCGATGGAGAACGCCGTGACCCTTAAACCACGCCACTTTGCGGCAAGAAAGTGTCCGAGTTCATGCACAAAAATACAGAGCCCGAAGAAAAAGATCATAAAGAGCGTAGCTCCAATGATAGAGAGTACATTCAGAAAACCATCCATAAATCAATTATCCTTTCAATTGTATTTCAGAAGCAAACGCACGCGCTGCACGATCCGCTTCCATGATCTCTTCCAGAGAGACCTCTTTTCTGTTATCATCAATGGCATTCATCGTCTGTTCCACGATCCGCCAGATATCCGTAAACCCGGCATCCCCGCTTTTGAACCGGCGGTATGCCACTTCATTTGCTGCATTCATAACTGCCCCGGCAACACCGCCCCTGCGTATCGCTTCCCGCGCATAGTCCAGCGAGGGAAAACGCACAGTATCAGGATCTTCAAAGGTCAATGTTCCCACCTTTGCCAGATTCAGTACCGGCAATCCGCCCGGGCACCGTTCCGGGTATGAAAACGCATATTGAACAGGGAACCGCATATCCGGCATACTCAAATGAGCGATTACCGCTCCATCTTCAAACTCCACCATGGAGTGAACGATGGATTGCGGATGGATCACCACCCCGATCTTTTCTTCCGGCGCAGCAAAAAGATGATGCGCTTCCACCATTTCCAATGCCTTGTTCATAAGCGTCGCAGAATCCAGCGTAACCTTTTCTCCCATATTCCAGGTGGGATGCTTCATGGCATCTGCCCAGGTGACCTGCTTGAGCTGAGCCGCCGGAGTGTTCCGGAACGGTCCGCCGCTGCAGGTCAGAAGGATTTTGGAATAACTCTTCTGCTGTCCTTCAAGACACTGAAAAACGGCACTGTGTTCGCTGTCAACAGGAATTATTTTTACCTGATTTTTTTCAGCCTCTTTCATAACCAGAGTTCCGGCAAGAACCAGAACTTCTTTTGTCGCAAGCGCAATGATCTTTTTTGCCCGGATCGCCGCAAGAACTGCGGGCAGGGATGTGATCCCCACAATGGCACAAAGCACCAGATCCACTTCCGGACGGCTTACCAGTTCGCATATCGCATCCATTCCGGCGTATGCCTTACAGCCCGAAGGCAATTCTTTCTGAAGCTCTTCCGCATTGCCGTTGCCGGTCGCAGCAAATTCACAACCAAGTTCCGCTGCCTGTTCTCCAAGCCGCTTCAGATTGGTGTTTCCGACAACTCCCAGCACACGAACCTGATCCCGCATCGCCTGTGCAACACGGAATCCGCTTTCTCCAACCGATCCGGTCGAGCCGAGTATTACAACATTTTTCATGATTTTGCCTTACTTTCCAACATGAACGTTACTGGTCCATCATTTTCGATCGACACCATCATATCAGCTCCGAAACGTCCGGTATCAACTTTTTTGACACCTTCCTGTTTCATCTTTTCCACAAAAAGATCATAGAGCTTTTCCGCCATAACAGGTTCTGCCGCTGCATCAAATCCCGGACGCCGTCCCTTTACACAGTCTCCGTACAAAGTGAACTGGGAAACCGCAAGAACTTCCCCGCCGATATCAAGCAGCGAAAGATTCATTTTCCCGTTCTCATCTTCAAAAATACGCAGGTTCGCACATTTCTTGACCAGATAATCAACGTCTTCCGGCGTATCTGTGTGCGTGACCCCGATCAGGAGAACAAGCCCCTTTCCGATTTTACCGACACATTCACCGTCGATCGTCACGCTTCCGGCAGCGGCTCTTTGCAGCAGAACTCTCATCTCTTAATTCCTGTTTCCGTTGACCAGACTTAAAAATTCCATACGGGTCGCAGTCTCCTTGCGGAACGACCCCAGCATGGAAGAGGTGATCATCTTGGAGTTCTGTTTTTCCACACCGCGCATTCTCATGCAGAGATGCTGGGCTTCCACAACAACTCCCACACCTTCCGGTTCAATGATCTCAAAAATCTGCTGAGCGATCTGCTGAGTCATCCGTTCCTGGATCTGCAAACGCCGTGCAAATACATCCACCAGACGTGCCAGTTTGGAGACTCCGAAAACTCTTCCTTTGGGAATGTAACCGATATGGCATTTCCCGAAAAACGGCAGCATGTGATGTTCGCACAAACTGTAAAATTCAATGTCTTTCACAATGACCATGTCATCGCAATCCTGAGTGAAAATCGCACCGTTGATGACTTCATTGATATCCTGCGTATAACCGCGGGTGAGAAATTTCAAACTTTTCGCAACACGTTCCGGAGTTTTGATCAACCCTTCACGTTCCGGATCTTCTCCGATTTCAATCAATGTCTGTTTCACCAGATCTTCGAGCATAATTCAACCTTTCCTTTCCAGAAGGACCTGCGCAAAAGTCTGCAGTCCTTCTCCTCTGCCGCAAAAACCCATTCCCTCTGTGGTTTTTCCTTTGATGGAGACACAGTCAACATCAATGTTCAGCGCACCGGCTATTCTGGCTCGCATCGCTTCTGTATGCGGGGCAATCTTGGGTTTCTGGGCGACGATCGTAATATCAATACTGGAAATCTCCCATTCCCGGAAGGCTTCCAGTGAGTAAGCTTTCTGTAAAAGAACAACGCTGTCCGCATTCAGATATGCCTGATCTGTATCAGGAAAAAGTTTCCCGATATCTCCCAGCGCAAGCGCACCAAGCAATGCATCCGTCAACGCATGAAGCGGTGCATCCGCATCGCTGTGTCCGGCAAGCCCGTAATCACAGGGAATTTCCACTCCGCAAAGCATCATACGCCGACCCTCTGCGAATCTGTGCGCATCATATCCGAAACCGCTTCTGAATTTTGCCATTTTACAACCTGTATTTTTTTCTTAAAACCAAACCCGGACAGTTTTGAGCCCGAGCTTTCCGGTAATATACTCCAACTTTTCTTCTCTTTCCAGAGTAATTATGAAAAAAGAGAGATTTTCCTTACATACGCCGGTCAAGTGAACGGTAACCGACTGCCTCATAAATGTGTTCCATGCTGATTTCCGGCAATCCGTCAAGGTCTGCGATCGTCCGGGCAACACGCAGGATCCGGTCATAAGCTCTTGCACTCAAGGCAAGTTCATTGATCATGTGACGGAGCTTATTTTTGTCTGCCATTGCGATTTGACAGAATTCCCGTAAATGCTTCGGTCCAAGCTGGGAATTGATCACTCCACGCTCATTTTGAATCATTCTCGCACGGAAAACTCTTTCCCGGATCGCTGAACTCGGTTCACTTACAGGAGCATTCAATAATTCGTGATCTGTCAGCGATGCCACTTCAACATGAAGGTCGATCCGGTCAAGCAGCGGACCGGAAATTTTAGCACGGTAATCCTGGATCCGTTTCGCACCGCAGCGGCAATTGCGCCGGGGATCTCCAAAATGTCCGCATGGACACGGATTCATTGCGGCAAGAAACAGAAACCTGCACGGAAAATCAAAACTGCCTGCGGCACGGCTGATGGTGATAACGCCTGTCTCCATCGGCTGCCGCAACGTCTCAAGAACACTCCGTTTGAACTCAGGAAGTTCATCTAAGAACAAAACCCCGTTATGGGCAAGACTGATCTCTCCCGGGCGCGGATCTGTTCCTCCGCCAAGCAATCCGGCATCACTTACCGTATGGTGCGGCGACCGGAACGGACGGGTTTTCAGCAGAGGAGAATCTGAACTCAGCAACCCGGAAACACTGTAAACACGGCTCGTTTCCAGAGATTCCTTCTCTGTCATAGGCGGCAAAATGCCGGGCAATCTGCTCGCAAGCATGGATTTTCCTGTTCCCGGCGGTCCGATAAACAGAACATTATGTCCGCCCGCAGCCGCAATTTCCAGCGCACGCTTCGCCATATATTGTCCCTTCACATCCGCAAAATCCGGATAGATGGACCAGTCCGGATCCTGAAAAAGATCTGTCTTTGCCGGAGCAAGCGGAAGAATTCCTCCCGCAATCGCATCAGCCGCTTCCCGCAAGTTGGAAACTGCAAAAACTCTCATGTTTTTCGCAGCAATCACAGCCTCCTGAGCATTCTTTTCAGGTACGATCAGATTCCGTATTCCGGGCGCGAGATCCCGTGCCAGCATCGCCATGGGAAGACACCCCTTCACCGGACGGACAGAACCGTCCAATGCTAGTTCGCCGACAATCAGAGAGTGTTCCAGTTCTTCCCGGTTCACAAGCCCCAGCGCAGATAAAAAGGCGAGGGCGATCGGCAAGTCAAATGCCGCCCCCTCTTTCCGGATATCCGCAGGTGCCAAATTCACAAGCGTATACCCGGATGGGTGTCCATATCCGCTGGATTGAAGCGCAGAACTGACACGGTTCCGGCTCTCCCGGACCGCTGCATCAGGAAGTCCAACGATCACAACGTTGGATTCTTCCCCCTGTCCTGTTGCGTTGACTTCAACCTCAATAGTTCGGGCATCAACGCCGCTCAATGTCGCAGAAAATGTCCTTGTAAGCATCAGAGTTCTTTCAGAATTTCCGGATGGTAGGCTTTCAAAACTCCAAACTCAAGACCGCGCAATTCCGCAAGACCTTTCATCCGTCCGATTGCGGTATAACCAGGGTTCGCACAGGCAGGTTTTTCCAAATCATCCATCATCACATGACCATGGTCGGGACGCATCGGGATCTGCCAGTCTGCTCTGCCTTCCGCTTTCCGGCGCAGCTGCTCTTCGCAAACAGCTTTCATGAGTTCAAACATATCTACGCAGCCTTCCAGATGGTTCGCTTCAAAGAAGTTGCCTTCATCATCGTGCTGTGTACTTCTCATGTGCAGGAATCCAACTCTCGGAGCGCATGCTTTGAACATTTCAACAATGTTGTTATCACGTCTGCCGCTGAAACTGCCGGAGCAGAAACAGATTCCGTTCGCAGGACTGTCCTGCATCGCAAGAAGATTACGGACATCGTCAATGTTACTGAAAATACGCGGCAAACCGAGAATGGAACGCGGCGGATCGTCCGGATGGATCACCATGATACAACCCGCTTCTTCTGCAACAGGTACAACTTCAGAAAGGAAGTAACGCAGGTTCGCTTCCAAATCTTCACGGGTCATTGTTTTGTAACGTGCAAGCATGCTGCGGACATCTTCCAGCGTAACACCTTTGAATCCGGGGAAGTTGTCAATGATCCCACGGGTCAGAGCATCACGTTCAGATTCACTCATACTGTCATAATAAGCCTTGGCTTTTGCAACAGTTTCGGGCGTATAATCAGCTTCCGCGCCTTCCCGCTGAAGAATGAAAATTTCAAACGCTGCAAACTGTTTCTGATTGTAGAACAATGCTTCAGAACCATCAGGCAGTTTGTAGTGAAGATCCGTGCGGATCCAGTCAAGAACAGGCATAAAGTTATAAGTAATGACCTTGACACCGCATTTTCCGAGGTTGCGGAGACTGATCTTGTAATTTTCGATATATTCAAGATATTTACCGGAGCGGACTTTGATGTCTTCGTGAACAGGAAGACTTTCCACAACGTTCCAGATCAATCCTGCATCTTCGATTTTCTTCTTATAAGAAAGGATCTCTTCTTCGGTCCAGACTTCGCCGTAAGGAATATGGTGAAGAGAACTTACGACACCTTTTGCGCCTGTTTGACGGATATAGGAAAGGGGAACCTGGTCATTTGGACCGTACCAACGGAAAGATTCTTGCATCAGCATTTGCATTTCTCCAAATTTGTGTTATATTACAGTTATGAATTGCTGAAAACTGTAAAACTGCCCGGAATGGCAGGTTTTACATTGCTTGACAAAGAGAAATCTAATGGATATTTTCCGAAAATCAAGTGATTTTAGCAATTTTTTTGAAAAAAATGCAAAAAAAGTTTGTTTTTTGATTTGACATATTGAAAAAGTGCATTATATTAATGTCCTATCCCGCACTCTTTGTGTTTGAACAAAGCTGTGTGATAAGGAAAGTGCCCACGTGGCTCAGTCGGTAGAGCACGTCCTTGGTAAGGACGAGGTCACCGGTTCAATCCCGGTCGTGGGCTCCAGTTTTCTCCATTCGGAGACTGGCTGCAAAAATAAAAGAAAACAATTAACGAATAACGGACGTTAGTAAATAAACGTAAACAAAAGGGCCATAGAGTCACCGAATAAGGAGGAAGAGATGGCAAAAGAGAAATTTAACAGAGAAAAACCCCACGTCAACGTTGGTACAATCGGTCACGTCGACCACGGTAAGACCACTTTGACCGCGGCAATCACCCATGTTCAGAACCTCAAAGGTCTCGCAGATTACATTCCCTACGACCAGGTTGCTAAAGCTTCCGAATCTCAGGGCCGTCGTGACGCAACCAAGATTCTGACAATCGCAACATCCCACGTCGAATATCAGACAGCAACCCGTCACTATGCTCACGTTGACTGCCCCGGCCACGCCGACTACGTCAAGAACATGATCACCGGTGCTGCTCAGATGGACGGCGCTATCCTCGTTGTCAGCGCAGTTGATGGTCCCATGCCCCAGACTCGTGAACACATCCTCCTCGCTAAGCAGGTCGGTGTTCCCCGTATCGTTGTCTTCCTGAACAAAGTCGACCTCGTCGACGATCCGGAACTCCTCGACCTCGTCGAAATGGAAATCCGCGAACTCCTCGGAAAATATGACTTCGATGCTGACAATACCCCCATCGTTCGCGGTGCTGCATATCCTGCACTCCAGGCAACCGATCCCAACACTCCCGAATGTAACTGCATTCAGGATCTGATGGATGCTATCGACAGCTGGGTTCCCGAACCGGAACGCGAAACAGACAAGCCCTTCCTGATGCCGATCGAAGACGTCTTCTCCATCGAAGGTCGTGGTACAGTTGTTACCGGTCGTGTCGAACGCGGCGAAGTCAAAGTTGGTGACGCTGTCGAAATCGTCGGTATGAAAGAAACCGGCAAAACCACCATCACCGGTGTCGAAATGTTCCGTAAAGAACTCGACAGAGGTCAGGCTGGTGACAATATCGGATGTCTTCTCCGTGGTACCAAGAAGGAAGAAGTCGAACGCGGACAGGTTCTTGCTAAGCCCGGTTCTATCACTCCTCATACCACCTTCACCGCTGAAATCTACGTCCTCTCCAAAGAAGAAGGCGGACGTCACAGCCCGTTCTTCTCCAACTATCGTCCCCAGTTCTACTTCAGAACAACAGACGTTACTGGTATCATCAAACTGCAGGAAGGCGTTGAAATGGTCATGCCCGGCGATAAGGTCACAATCAATGTCGAATTGATCGCTCCTATCGCTATGGAAAAGACACAGCGCTTCGCTATCCGCGAAGGCGGTCGTACAGTTGCTTCCGGTCGTGTTACCGAAATCGTGAAGTAATTGAAACTTCCGGGGTCAGGCGGCAGTCCTTAAAAAACTGCCGCTTCCCGGTTGTAACTGGAATCAGATATTATGCGTGAGATTATTACACTTGAATGCACTGAGTGCAAACGTCGTAACTACACCACGACCAAGGAAAAAAGAAATACTCCCGGTCGTCTCGAAAAAGTGAAGTTCTGTAAGTTCGATCGTAAGCGCACAGTTCACAAGGAAACCAAGTAAGTTACACGGTTTCCTTTTTCCCGCAGGGGTTTAGCTCAGTTGGTAGAGCAGCGGTCTCCAAAACCGCAGGTCGTGAGTTCGAGCCTCTCAGCCCCTGCCATTTTTTTTAAACTGATCATTATATGGAAGGAGCAGGGCCATGGGTAAATGGTTCGCTAAAACAAGAGCGTTTATCGCAGAAACAATGGATGAAATGGGAAAGTGTACCTGGCCTGAAAAAGGTCAGCTCCTTGAGTCTACCATCCTCGTTATCGTCGCTTTGGCTGTCACTTCCATCTTTGTTGCGGGCGTGGACCAGATCCTCTTCCACATCATCAAAGGCATCATTAAATCGTAATTAACCATACACCGGGAGCATTGATTATCATGGATAGAAATGTCGGACAATGGTTTGTTCTGCATGCCCTCTCAAGCCGCGAAAATAAAGTCCGGGAAAACATCCTGGCAGCCCTTCAGACAGAAGAAAAATCTCTTCCTGTTTATGAAGTCCTTATTCCTACTGAACGCGTCGTCGAACATAAAAAAGGCGGCGGACAGAGAAAGATCGACCGGAAATTCTATCCCGGTTATGTTCTCGTCAGAATGGATCTCTATAATGAAGACGGTTCCCTCAAAGAAGATGTCTGGTATTTTATCCGCGGAACTCAGGGGGTAATCGGTTTCCTCGGGGGTACTCCCGAGCGTCCAACACCACTCACTCAGGCAGAAGTCGACGATATTCTCCGTCAGGCCGATGTCAGCGACTCCAACTCCGAAGCAAAACCCAAAATCGAATACGAGGTCGGCGAAAGAGTCCGTATTATTGATGGGGCCTTTGAAAACTTTGAAGGCGTTATTACTAAGATCGACGGCGAACATGGCAAACTTGAACTTGATGTAACCATCTTCGGCCGTTCCACTCCAGTGGAAGCAGAGTCTTGGCAGGTCGAACGCGAACAGTAATTATTTACTGAAGCGTTTGAGAAGACTGATAATAAAACATACGTCGTAAACGCGGGAGAAAACCTGTCTTTCCAACCACGTTTACGGAAACGGAGGAACAAATGGCGAAAAAGGTGACAGCGGTTATCCGTTTGCAGATTCCCGCCGGCGCAGCTAATCCGGCACCCCCTGTGGGTCCCGCGCTTGGTCAGGCTGGTGTCAACATCATGGGATTCTGTAAAGAATTTAATGCCGCCACACAGTCCCAGGCGGGAATGGTTATTCCCGTGGTGATTAGCGTCTACCAGGATCGCTCCTTTACGTTCGTAACGAAATCTCCGCCGGCAGCTGTCCTTATTAAGAAAGTTGCTGGTCTTGCATCTGGAGCTAAGACTCCCGGTCGCGAAAGCGCCGGAAAGATCACAATGTCCCAGATCAAGCAGATCGTTCAGACGAAGAAGGACGATATCAACGCCCGCAGTGAAGAGGCCGCGATCAAGATTATCGCAGGTACAGCACGCAGTATGGGAGTTGAGGTGATTGATGGCTAAGAGAAGTAAACTCTACAGAGCACAGCTCGCGACATTCGACAAGGGTGCCGTGCTGAATGTTCTGGACGCCCTCAAGACGTTGAAGGCTATGCCTGCGGTCAAATTTGACCAGACAGTCGAAATCGCGTTCAAGCTCGGTGTCGACCCCAAGCAGACTGACCAGACCGTCAGAGGCGCTGTTCCCCTT
>SUVT01000008.1 GCA_015061845.1 Lentisphaerota bacterium | reverse complement strand
TGCGGGATTGTTCCAGATCCGCAGAAAATCCTGCGGCGGCATTTCCGGAGCATCTTGAATCTGAGATAAATCATCATGAGGTTCCGGGATCGCGACTGGTGCATCCGGTTCTGTTCTGCCGGACATGAACTGTTCCGGAAGATGGAACGGGGTTGCCTTTGCCGCCGGAACATCCGGGAACGGATAGACTTCTTCTGCAGACCGGAGTGCGCTTTCCACAGCGGCTTTTACACATCTGGCAAGTTCATATTCATTCCGGAAACGGACTTCCCGCTTTGCCGGGTGGACGTTTACATCCACAAATTCTGGCGGCATTTCAATAAAGAGAACTGTCGGATGGTATCTTCCTTTATCCAGCATCGGACCGCAGCCGTCACGGATTCCCCGATAGACGGGCAGGGCATCCACCGGACGCTCATTGACAAAAATCCGCTGATCGGAACGTGATGGTCTGGTTACACCGCGTTTTGTAATGAATCCGCTGATCCGGAAGGCTCCAGCCTCCAGATTGACCGGAACCATGGCATCGGCGATTTCTCTGCCGAAAACATCTTTGATCCGCGGCAGAAGTTTGGAACATGCCGGGCTCATGAGAATAGAACGGTTGTCGGAAAATAATTCAAACGCAACTTCCGGATGGGCAAGAGATATCACTGTGACGACATCAACGATGTGCCGTTCTTCTGTTGCCTGTGACTTCAGAAATTTCCTTCTTGCCGGAACATTGAAAAAGAGATCTTTGACGATCATTTCTGTTCCGGGAGCGCATCCTGTCGGTAGCGCAGAAACCAGATTGCCGCCGTTGATAACAACACAAGTGCCTTCCTGTGATTCCGCCTGCCGTGTTTTCAATGTGACTCTTGCCACAGAGGCGATACTCGGCATAGCCTCCCCGCGGAAACCGAACGTAATGATTTTTTCCAGATCCTCTGCTGTCCGGATTTTACTGGTGGCATGAGGTTCAAAACATAAAACAGCATCATCCTGATCCATTCCGCAGCCATTATCTGAAACCATGATCAAGCGGGTGCCGGCATGTTCCACCCGGACGGTTATTTTTTTCGCACCGGCATCGAGGGCATTTTCAACCAGTTCTTTTACGACTGATGCCGGACGCTCAATAACTTCTCCGGCTGCGATTTTATTGCTGATGTCGTCTGTCAGAAGATGAATGGAACTCATATTTTCACCTGTCTGTTTTTGATTGTGCAGGGAAGAAGGATTTGTCTTCAAGAATATGGGAAAGATCCGCCCCCTGCTTTTTGGCTAATTGCAAGTATTTTTCGGTATTTTCACGATCGCCGACATACGCATAAAGGCGTGCTGTTTCAATGAGAAACTCCTTGTTTGCCGGACTTATACCGCAAAGATAAACCATTGTTTCAATCGACTCCTTGAACTTGCCCAGTTTTGTCTGAGTCAGTGCCAGATTCCAGAATCCAAGAGGGTCGCCGGGATAAACTTTCGTCTCTCTCAGAAAAAGCATTTCTGCTTCCTTATATTTTTTTTGAGAGAAGAAGATCGTTCCAAGATAGGAAAGTGCAGCCTGATTGTCAGGATCGAACACAAGAATCGTCCGGAAGTCGCTTTCGGCTTCCTCGATCTTGCCCAATCTGTATTTTTTGATCGCTTCTCTGACAGTATCTTCCCGTAAAGGTGTTTGAGCCGGATCTTCGCTCTTGATTTCCGGCTGCTTGTTTATGGTTGCAGGCGGAGTCGCAGGAATCGGCTTTGCCTGATCGAGGGGGATCTGCTTTTGTGGCGGACGGAGGTTTGAGATGATCACGGTAAGAAGAATTACCAGCATCAACAGCAGAATCAACGGAAGAAGCGGCTTTGATAACTTTTCTTTCTGTTGGTTATCCATAGATCAGCACGCTCCGGTGAAGTGGCAGGCGCAAAAATGTCCGGGCTTGACTTCTTTATATGCCGGAACGTTGTCTTTGCAGGGCGCATCTTTGGTGTTTGCAAATTTTTCACAACGGTCACAGAATCTGCAGCCGGCAGGAAAATCTGCAGGCATGGGAACCGTTCCGGGGATCGTTGAAAGTCTTCCCTTATCTCCGCCAAGAACCGGAACCGCTTTCAAAAGAGCCTTTGTGTACGGGTGCTGCGGATTGTTCAGAAGCTCTTTGACCGGAGCCGTTTCCACAACCCGTCCGGCATACATCACACAGACCCGGTCAGCCATTTCTGCAACAATTCCAAGATTATGCGTGACGAGAATGATCGACATCCCCTGTTCTTTCCGGAGCTGTTTGAGGAGATCAAGAATCTGCGCCTGAATCGTAACATCCAACGCTGTCGTAGGTTCATCTGCAATGAGGATCGACGGATTGCTGGCAAGAGCCATTGCGATCATGACACGCTGCTGCATACCGCCGGAAAGTTCATGCGGATAACACCTCAAACGGGCTTCCGGAGCAGGAATTCCTACTTTCTTCAAAAGAGAAATGACTTCTTCTTCCTGATCTCCGATCTCAGGTCGGTGCAGATCCAGTACCTCTGCAATCTGGTCCCCGATCCGGAACACCGGGTTCAATGAAACGGATGGCTCCTGAAAAATATAGGCAATCTCTTTGCCCCGGATCTTCCGGAGTTCTTTCCCTGAAAGCTCAAGGATATCTGCTTCTGCTCCATCCCGTTTTTTCAAACGGATGGTTCCGGAGACCATTGCCGGAGGGGATGGGAGAAGTTTTGCAAGAGACATGCAGCTGATACTCTTTCCGCATCCGCTTTCTCCCACAAGTGCAAGAATTTCTCCCTGATCCAATTGAAAAGATACATCGCTGACTGTCGGCGTTACTTTATTTTTACCGCTGACAAAGCCAATCGAAAGATCTTTGACCTCCAGGATTCTCATTGAACGTTATACTCCGGAAGGAAAAATTAAAATTTGTTGAACGGTGCCGGATCTTCAGCTGCTTTTGCAATCGGTGTGGAGACGTAACGATACTGAACTGGAGCATCTCTGAGTTCCAGTGCAAAGGCATAAAGTTTTGCAATATCCCGTTCCGGAAGATCTTTCAGAATCGCAAGCAGGGATGTCAGGATCGGATTATCAGTATCTCTGCAGGAACAGTTGCAGACATTACAGTTATCTCCTTTGGCATTGGCACCGATCATTTTCAGGATCTTGTCCTGATTTCTGACACTGATGGAAGAGCCTTTTTTCCAGTTGGAGATCGTGTTTTGAGTGACTCCGAGCTGTTTTGCGATGCTTGCAAAGGATTTGTGATGCTGTGAAGCATAATCCAGTAACGCGTTCAATACCTTTTTCTGTTCATCTGTCTGCATGTTCGTACCCCTTTATTAAAATGTTTTAGACTTGGTGTTCTACTGGTTATATTCTACACCTGATTTGGTAAAAATCAACTTGCATGAGACTTTTTTTTTATGAATTTTTCAATTTTTTATGTTAATAATGGCTTTTTTTATGGTATTTTTTGTCAAAAACAAATTGTTAACGGTATTTTTTATGATCAAGAATGTGGGAGAAATTTTCATTTTGCAAGTATTGTACTTCTGTTGTTTACGTATTTTTTTTGAGCAACAGACCCGAAAAATACCGGAAAACAGGAAAAATAAGCAGAAAAATCACTTTTTTTTCACTTTTTTTTCACTTTTTTCATTTTTTTGACTTGAATACTGGAAAAATGCAGTTTATACTTACCACGGAAGTACGGCAGAACCGTTTGCCGCACACGAACCGCTAAAGTAAGGAGAATGTCTTATGGAAATCATTGTCAGCGCACGCCATTTCGATCTGAGTGAAGCACTCAAAGTCGCATCGGAAACAGCAGTTCATGGAGCTCTCGATGATCTGAATATCCCCGTCACATCTGTCAGAGTTACTCTCGATGTCGTCAAAAACACCCATTCCTGCACAATGTCTGCAGTAATGAAAAACTACACCGCCGATGCTTCCTGCTCCAATATCGGAGACATGAACAAGGCGATCGTCGAAGCCGCAGAAAAACTGCGCGTCCAGACCAAGAAATATCTTGAGAAGCTGAAAGATCATCGTGATCGTGAAACTCTCAACGATGTTGAAGGCAAGGAGGCTGAATAATCATGACTCCGACAGTGACGATCCTCGGCAGTGCTGCTGCCGAGGGGATCCCCGCAATGTTCTGCGGTTGTCCGCTTTGTCAGAAAGCTGCGGAACTGGGCGGCAAAGACCACCGGTTCCGTACCGCTTATAAAATCAATGACCGTGTCCGTGTTGATTTCGGTCCCGACAGCATAGCTCAGGAATACAAGTTCAATCTTCATTCCGAAAGAATGCGTCATCTGTTCATTACACATCCTCACGAAGATCATCTTTACTGTAATCTTCTCTACTACCGTATGCCGGGCTTTTCCGCCGTTCCGGATGGAAATACTCTGACCATTTACGGTTCCAGAGGAACGATTGCAGAAATCATGCAGAACCTTTGGAGCACCAACGGGTTCAACGGTGATCTCAACCGTTATAAAATGAAAACGGTGATCTGGGATTATTTTGAAGTGATCAAGCCGGAAGGCGAAGATATGGAAGTGATCCCGCTCCCTGCAGATCATTATTTTGACCGTCCCTACATTCAGCCGGCGATCTATGTGATCCGCAGCGGTGAAAAATGGATCCTTATTGCCAACGATACCGGCGATTTCCCGGATCCGACCTGGAAGTTCCTCAAGGAACAGGAATTCCATTTCGATATCGTCATCTGTGACTGTACCTACGGTACAAGATCTCTCAAGAGCGGTCACATGGGCGGCGAAGCTGTTTTGGAAGTCAAGGACCGTCTGGAAAAGATGGGCTCCATTACAAAAGAAACCAAGTTTGTGGTGAACCATTTCACACACAATGCCCAGTGTACACACGAAGACCTGCAGAATTATTTCAATCCGCACGGTATCTTTGTGGGATATGACGGGATGGAACTTTAACGATGATTCCCGGTAATTTCCGGAACATTCTCCGGCAGAAATTGGAGTCTGCCGGAGTTGAAAATTCCGGACAGGAATCCCTTTGGTTCTGCGCGGCGGCAGCAAATCTGTCTCCCGCAGAATTTTCTGTTTCTGAACAGAACCTTCCTGATTCTGTTATGGCTCAGGCAGAATCTTTTGTTCAGCGGCGGATCAAAGGGGAACCTCTACAGTATATTCTGGGAAACGAGTATTTCGGTGATCTTGAATTTCTTGTGGGACCCGGAGTTTTGATCCCCCGTCCGGAAACCTATTTCATGGTTGAGTTCGCCACGGCAGTTCTGCCCAACGGAGGAGCGTTCTGTGAACTCGGAACCGGTTCCGGTGCAGTTGCGCTCAGTGTCGCTTTTCTGCGGCGGGATGTCTCTGTTTATGCCTCTGAGATTTCTCCGGAGGCGATTCACTGGGCATTGAAAAACCGGGAGAAACTGGAACTGCCGGAGGCAGATATCCGGCTCGGTTCTTTCTTTGATCCGTTCCCGTCCGATATGAAATTTGATTGTGTAGCTGCAAATTTACCTTATATTCCGCAGTCGGAACAGCCGCATCTGCAGAAAGAGGTGCGGGATTTTGAACCGGCACGGGCATTATTTGCAGAGGATGCCGGAATGGCTGATATCAAGATTGCGATCCAGTGTTTACCGGAGCGTTTGCTTCCCGGCGGACAGGCAATTTTTGAGGGCGGCAGTGAACAGATGGAACCGTTAAAGACCTTTGCTGAAAAATATTTTCCCCGTGTCTCCATTGCTAACGATCTTTTCGACCGTCCAAGATTTTTAGTTATTCAATCGTAACATGACAATGATGAAGTTTTACAAAACACTGATCTTCGTATTTTTGTTGATATCCGGTATGAAATTATCGGCGCAAGCTGATTTTTCAAAGATCCGGTCATCTGCAGAAAAAGGTGATCCGGGCAGTATGTTCATGCTCGGGAACCACTATTTTTATGGATCAGAAAAGGTAAAACGGAATTTTACGCTTGCAGCTTACTGGTTTCAGCGGGCAGCGAATGCCGGACTCGTTGATGCTATGTTCAACTATGCGGTCTGTCTGGATCGCGGGTTCGGCGTAAAGCAGAACCGTTACAATGCCTGTCTCTGGTATCAGAAAGCAGCAAAAGGCGGTTCTGACCATGCAAAATATAATCTGGCACAAATCCTCTTTTCCGGAATACCGGAAGACAAAGGGAAAAATATAACCGGAGTGAAAGCATCTCCGCAACTGGCACTTCATTACATAGAGGAACTTGCTGATAAAAAGTTTGAACCAGCAGAGATCCTGTTGGCAGAAATATATCTGGAACAACGCGATAAACCGGAACTGGCAAACCGTGCTGCCGAAATTTTGCTGCGCCTTGCCGGAAAAGAAAAGCCGAACCCGAAAGTATTACGGATGCTGGCAGATTGCAAGTTCGCCGGAATTGGAATGAATGCCGATTCTGCTGAAATGATCCGTTTGCTCCAACAGGCAGTAAAACTTGGCGATGGCGAAGCAGCCGGCAAGCTGGCTTTTTGTTATGAATATGGCAGAGGCGTTGCTGCTGATGAAAAAAAGGCGTTGGAACTTTATAAACTCGGAGCAAAACGCGGAAATTCCATGAGTCAGTTCAAGCTCGCAGAGTTCCTGATCCTCGGTCGCCCTGAAGGCAATAAACCCGATATGAAAACTGCGTTGAAGTGGTATGAAGCTGCTGCAAAAGCTAAAAATCCGCAAGCCCTTTTCCGGATGGGTGTTTTTTACCTTGACGGAATGGGGCCCATTGAAAAAAATGCCAAAAAGGCAGCAGAATATTTTTATGAATCCGCTAAACTGGGCTATGCTCAGGCGCAATACAATCTGGCATGTCTTTTCAGCGAGGGGCGCGGAGTGATGAAAGATGATGCCGCCGCTCTGTTCTGGTATCTTCAGGCAGCAAAAAAAGGGGATGCCGCTGCCGCCCGGACGATCGGAATTTTTTATCTTGAGGGAAAAGGCGTTACCAGAAGCATAACCAAAGCCGAACAGTGGTTGCGCCGTGCCGCTGAAGCCGGTGATTTTGAAGCTCAACGGATTTTAAGAACCCGTTTCCGCTGATTGTTTCTGCAGCCGGATCAGACGCCCGATCGCCCGGATCGTGGATTCCGGCGCATTTTCCCGCCGCATCTCTTCTGCAAGATCGATCATCCGGTCATCTGATTTCCCGTTGATTTGGTGGATTAATGTCGGGTTGCCAAGAAATGCTCTTGCGAGAGCAACGCTCCGGCAGTCGGTTCCGGCAATCATCCGTTCCGCATCCGACACCGAACAGATATCACCATTTCCGATTACCGGAATGTTTCCCGCCGCTTCTACTGCCTGCCGGATCCGTTCCCAGCCATTCTTTACCGGATGATACATTTCCTCTTTTGTCCGGTAATGAAAAATGATCAGTTCCGCCCCGCCGTTGACAGCAGCTTTTACCACATCTCCTGGGGCAGGGGTGCAGACTCCTGAACGGAGTTTGACACTCAAAGGAACGGTTTCAGGAAGTTCTTTCCGGACTTCTGCTGTGATCGATTCAACTGTTTCAAGCTGATCCAGCAGAGCTGAACCTGCCCCGTTTCCGGTGACTGTTGTACTTGGACAGGAAAAATTAAGATTGATTCCCGCGACAAGTCCCGTTTGAACAAGATGAACTGCACATTTGACCACATTACAGGGATCTTTTCCCAGAACTTGTGCCGTGATCGGAACCCCGGTTTCCAGATAAGGTGCAAGCCGTTTCCGGATGATCCGTTTCGATGGAACAGCACCGCCTGTAACAGAAAAAAACGGCGTGATCCAGTGATCGACCAGCCGTAATCTTCCGCAAGCCCGGATAAACCATGGACTCATGACCCCCTCCATCGGAGCGAGAACCGCCCGGTATTTCATGAGGGGATCAAGTTCAGTTACAGGAACTGCCATCAAAGATTTTCCATAGTCATCTTTTCCAAACCATCGCAGTAAGCGCAGTAGAGCTTGTATTTTTCGTCATACTTCGCTGAATTTTCCGGGATGGGGGTGTATTCCGCATCAAAATCCGTACTCATGGCTTTGATTGCTGTCAGGACATCCTTATGGATCCCGGCGGCAACGGAGGCAAAAATCGCAGCTCCCAGCGCACAAGCCTGTTCTGTCTTTGCAACTTTGATCGGCATTTTCAGAATATCAGCGAACGTTTGCATGACAAATTTGGATTTCTTGGAAATGCCGCCGACTGCGATGATACTTTCCACGTTTACACCTTCTTCTGCGAATCGGTCAGCGATCCGGCGTGAACCGAAGATAGTCGCTTCCACCAGAGAACGGTAGACCATCGGTGCAGTTGTTCCCAGATTCAAACCGAAGATCGCACCGGTGAGATACGGGTTGACGTCCGGCGTTCTTCTGCCAGCCATCCAGTCGATGGTCAGAGTGTTTTCTATAGGAAGCGCAGCAGCATCTTTTTCCAACTGGGGAAGGGAGACTTCTCCGCCATAGCTGATGAATCGTCTGAACCACGCATAAGCATCTCCGAACGCACCCTGTCCGGCTTCAACACCGGTAAGTCCGGGAACGACAGAGCCGTCCACCTGTCCGCAAATTCCGCGGATACAGTGGTCGATCGCCGGTGCAGCCATGATGTCACAGGTGGAGGTTCCGATCACTTTGATCAGAACACCGGGCTGGACACCTGCACCGACTGCTCCTGAGTGCGCATCGAACAAGCCGGAAGCAATGACCACATCGGTGGAAAGTCCCAGCTTTTCAGCCCATTCCGGACAAAGGGTCCCGGTAGGAATGTCGGGTGTAAAAGTATCGGTATAAAGCCGGTCTCTGCGTCCTTTCAGCAGGGGATCAAGCGCGGCAAAGAAATCTTCCGGGGGAAGTCCGCCCCAATCCTGATGCCACATGGCTTTATGTCCGGCGGCGCAGCGGGAAGGCTTGACCGGGGCATTGGCAAGAAGTGAGGGGATCCAGTCGCAGTGTTCGATCACGCTCCAACAGGCGTTTCTGACCGCTTCATCGGCACGGAGCATGTGGAGATATTTTGACCACAGCCACTCCGGAGAGTAACTGCCGCCTTCGTATTTCGTATAATCAGTGTGCCACTTCTTGCAAAGTTCGTTGATCTCTGTTGTCTCTTTGAGTGCAGTGTGATCTTTCCAGAGATAGAACATTGCATCCGGATTTTCTGCAAATTCCGGGAGCAGCGCAAGCGGCACACCCTCTTTGTTGACCGCACAAATCGTAGAACCGGTGGTATCGACACCGATCCCGGCGATTCTGGCAGGATCTTCGCCTTCCATAACACCGCGGATCACATTGGTCATCCCTTCCAGATAATCCAGCGGATGCTGGCGGAACTGAGCAATCGCATTGTCGGAATAAAGTCCTTTGTTCCAACGGGTATAGTTGTGGACACAGCTTTTCAACTCTTCTCCGGTCGAGGAGACAAGCACGGCACGGACACTGTCAGAACCGAAATCAAGACCGATCAATAAATCTTTCATAGTAAAAACTCTTTCTCAGCGGACAAATTTATCTGCAATATCAAAATAATGGATCCAGTCAAAAAGCAACTGATCGTGTTTTCCGGTTCTCAAGTGATAACTGACCTCTCCGGTAACGTACTGATCGGCTTCCGGCATCGTGTCGGTGGGCATTCCCTGTGCGCCGAAAAGCCGGTAAACTTCAGAAGCGTGATATCCGGAAAGAAACTCTCCTTTCGGGTCAGCCCAGAGATCTTCGCTTGCACTTGCAATACAAACCGGACGGGGCGCAGAAAGTGCCACGAGCCAGTGTTGATCGAAGGGCAGTTCCGGTTCTTTGCAGGCATACTTGTTCAGAGATGTGACAAACCAGTGGGGGAAGTAATGGACCATGACTTCGATGGTTTCTCCGAAAACACGGCGATGGATCGCTGCGCCGTTACAGCCGGAATCGTTGCTGACCACAAAGCGGAATCTGGGATCGTTTGCACCTGCCCAGAGAGAGGTCTTGCCCAATCTGGAGTGACCGTGGACCATTGCTTTTTTCGTATCTACGAGCGGTTCGTTTTCGAGTGCATCCAGCATCCGGGAAAGTCCCCATGCCCAACCGCTGATGGCTGTTCCGTGAGTATGGAACTGTTCATCGGTCTCTTCGGAAAAGAAAAGATTATAAACACTCTTCCGCCAGGAATCAGCTTCTTTTTCATCGGGATAAATATCATGATAACATGCAGTTGCGGAGGCATAACCGCGTTTGATGGTGTCGGCGAAGATCCAGCGGCGATCCTGTTCTCCTGCGGCATCCGGTTCCACCAGTTCACCGGCAGTATTTCTTCCGGTGGGGATCACATCTGTTTCAAGGGTTGTGACATGATTTCCTTTGAAGTTCAAACCGAGGTAGACCGGAACAGGTCCGGAGACATTTTTCGGGATATAAAGCAGCATCAGGAAAGAGTGGGATTTTCCATTATTTGTGAATGTGAGTTTGATCTCTTTCCGGATGGCTGTATTATTCAAAGCATTTTCCTTGACGGAAACGACTTCTTTTGTGAAAGTTTCCGGGCGCGGGGGGAGTTCACCGAAGAGTTCTTTTTTCAACATGTTCAGAATCTGGGGTCTGCGTTTCTGAACCCATTCAAAGGCTGTTGTGATTTTGGAACCGTCTTCCGCAACGAGCAGCGGGGGCAGGGTGTATGCCGGAACTTTTGATTCATCATAATTTGTTGGTGTCATAAATCAATCTCCTGTTTTTTTTGTTTGGATGATCATGCTTTAAGATAGCATCAAAGACATATTTTTCAAGTTAAAACGATAAAAAAAACGGTCAACGCCGGGAATGACATTGACCGTTTGGAACTTACTGAGTTACTCAGCGTTTGAATGCAGATTCTTCTGCTTTCAACTTCTTTTCAAAATCAGCGTTTGAAATTCTGGGTCTCTGCTGCCAGAAAGCAAACTTATGTTCCTTGAAGGTGGGCTTGAGCTTGAGTTCGAGCCATGCTGTCCAGTTGGAACAGATGTTGGCTTTTGCTTCCAGAACTTCTGTGTGATCCAGAGCCATCCAGACAGGTCCATAGCCTTTATCTTTTGCGGAACCGTCAAAGGTAAGGTCTCGGAAGGTCAGACTTGTTTCATCTTTTCCGAGCAGAACAGATTTCCGTTTGGGATGCATTCCGAGTTCCCGTTTGTTGGTGCGCAGCTGACGGTTATAGGGAGCCCCGACCCAGATAACTTTTTTGCCGTTCATAGCGAGGTGAGAGGGGATACAGCTGTGCTGGATGGAGAAGTCTTCCGGTTCTTCGATGGTATCTTTGGATGGCTTGATGCTGCACCAGAGGACGGGGGAATCCGGGCGCATGTAGAAGATCAGGTCAAAAATGCTGCCGTCGAAGTTCAGCGTGATGACAGCTCCGGCCTTGTTGCCTTCCTGCCACGGCTTCATATCCTCTGCCTTGACCATGAGTTTGCTCATGGGGATGCCGTTTGCTTTGATCTGCATGAAGTTCACCAGTGCACCGAAACCGTACATGCCGCCATCAAGAGAAATCTTCAGTTCAGACGGCTTTTTATCAGTTGGCTTTGAAAGCTTCATGATGATTTTGTAGTTGTTGAATTGGTTTGAGATGGTTGCTCCCTGTGCTACAGAATAGAGTTGCGGCTGATAGACCGGAACGTGTTTGACTGTCGTTCTGACAGGTGCATACTGTGCAAAGATTGCTGTGCTCATCAGGGCAACAGCTGCGATCGTGATTTGTTTCAGATTCATTATTTTTCTCCTTTCCCTGCGAATTTAATGAGGCCGAACATATTCATATTACGATTGTCTCCGAGTGTCATGGCAGTTCCGCTGTATTCTCTGTTGTCCCCCATTTTGTTGCGGACAACATTGCAGTGCCAGGTGTCATAAACATTGGGCTTGCCGTTTTTGATCTGCATTGAAGAGAACGGAATATAAAACTCTGCGGTCCAGCCTGTTCCGTTGAATTTTGATGCTACCTTGAATCCGGGAACCTTCCAGTAGCTGTCGAAGGGCTGCGGGATCGGCAGAAGCCGCTGGGTTCCGAAGAATGTCTGCTTCAGCGGGTCAAAGACAAACTGATAGAACACTTCCTTGCCCTGTCCGGGGGAAAGGAAAATTTCATAGTTGTCATTGGCAAAAACATTCTTGTTCTTGTCTGCAACAGGCGCATATTTTGTTTCGAGCAGACCATAGATCCCGGTTTTATCCCATGCAAGTTTGACGGATGCAGGGTATTTCAGCGGGGTTCCGCTGCCTTTGGGATCCATCAGTTTCATAGGCTTGACTTTTGCCCAGAATGCTTCTTTACCCTGTCCGTCGATCGCAACTTTTTCTCTGCGGAGAAGCTGATAAACACCGTGAACGGGGCGTTCATAGCTCAGCTGATTTTTCAGAGAGCTGATTGCTTTGGGCCAGGGTGCCATGAAAAGTTTTAACCGTTGTTCTTCAATGGAACCGGGCTTGACAGATTTCTTTGCTGCGGCAAGCAGTTTTTCCATTTTCATGAGTTCAGGAAGCGGATAGAGCACATTCCGTCCGGAACCCTCTTTTTCCAGTTCATACTTCATGAAACAATCACGGAGCAGCTGGTGGAACTCCCGCAGGATCTTTCCTGTTTCCGGACCATAGAATTTTTCCCAGTGAGCATCAATTGCCGCAGATGCGTTCCAGTAGGGATTCCACATGGAGCGGTATGCCGCATAGTTGGAGTAGTAATAGAACCATGCGTTTCCGGGACAGGATGTGATACAGTGGTCGTAGAACATGGTTTTTTTACCGAAGTATTTTCCGAATGTCTTGGGGATATCTCCCACAAATTCACCGTTGACAGCCTGAACAAAGGGATTTGTTCCGGTGTAGAGCCAGAGTCCCTGAACCGGACGGTTGCCCAGAGATTCATACCAATCTTTGATGACCGGCATCATCTTGCTCAAGGCTTTCTTGCTTCTGATCTTGTTCGGGATATCTCCGAGACAGAGGAAGACTTCTGTATTATCAGGAAGCGTGTATCTGGGGTCTGTTCCGGCATACTGTACGTTGTAGTAAGCCATGATGAACAGCTTGATTCCCGGCAGTTCTTTCTGCATTTTCTGAGCAAGATACTGATGGAACCGGGCATAGATGTTTGCCATTCCGCGGCTTCTTGTGGTGATGCCGCTGCCGACTCCGGCACCTTTTTCAAAGTTCATCAGCTTCAGCTTTTTGACGGTCGGATGGTTTTCCACTTCGGTATCGGGAAGAAGGGTATCGCAAACACCGAAAGAGAAATATGTGGTGTTGCAACCCTGATCCTTATAACCGCCTTCGTCAATTTTTCCATTTGAAGCATAGAATTTTTTTACAGAGTTGAGCAGAAGGTCTGCAAATTCAAGATTCACAACATCAAAACAGTTGCCGACATGAGCCTTCGGATTGTACCAGAAGTTTCCGGCAGGAGATTTGTAAAAAATCGTTTCCAGTTTGTCGGGATACGCCTTTGCGATCCGTTCCGGGCGCGGACAGTGGGTTCCCCCGCCGGGAATCGTGCCGCCCATTCTCCATTTTTCATAGAACCGGAAATCGTTTGCTGTGAGATTTCCAAGGTACGGTTTCCAGAAATCTTTGCCGCGCTGGGAGAGGATCGTTGATCCGAGATAGAACTGTCCTCCGCGGGTATCCATGTAAGGCGCATCGGTATAATAAACCGGTGTGATGGTCAGATTTTTGATTTTCGGAGCGAGTGTTCCATAGGGGCCGGGATAGAAGTAGCGGATTCCGAGAAAACGTTCCACAAAGTCATAGGCTGCAAATTTTGTTCCGAGGCTGGAACCTCTTCCTTCCAGTGGCTTTGCATTATAGCCTGCGATCAGTGAAGAATCCCGTCCGGCAACGATGACACCTTTCGCAAAACTCTTGATCACAAGTCCCTGCTGCGGGAGTTTGTTCACATCAATGCCGTTTGCCCGGGTGATTGCATTGTCACCGACAACGATCATATATTTTGCTTTTCCGGCATCTTTCACATCAAGGATTTCCGGTTTGACACCGGTACACATGAAAAATGCTTCCTGCAAAGTTTTCAGTGCGGGTTCAATACTTTTTGCTGTTTTGTTTTTCTTCTGCATGCGCCGTTCTGCGTTCAGATCGGCAACAATTGCAAAGTTGAGCTTTCCGTTTTCCACCAGCTTGACCGGTGCATGAACCGGAGCTTTCCGGAACTTGACAGGCACGAGTTCCACTGTCTTCAGGTCGTACGCAAAAGCTGAGCCTGCCAGTGCCAGAAGCACAACTGCTGCGGTCTTGATTTTTTTTATCAACATTATTTTCTCCTTACATATAGGGGTGATAACCAAGGGTAAATTCTTCAACCGGACCGTATGTCAATGCTTTTCCGGCAGTTTGGCTCTGGCGTCTCCAGGGAAGCCAGCCGTAATCATAGTATTGCGTATTCAACTTATGCCAGGTTTCGGGGTTGACGTGAAGATCTGCAAACAGGATATTACATCGCATACTGTGACGGTAACAGACTCCAACTTTGGGTTGAGAAGTCTCAAATTCAATATGTCCTCTCTTCCGGTTTGCATCAGAGGAAGAACCGTACCAGGCATCGCCGCACAAAACGGTGTCGCTTGCAGCCGGCACAAATTTGGTCCGTTTGTTCAGAGTCTCATGGATATCGCTGACACCGTAACAGGCAGCATTGTATGCGTAGGAACATCCATAAGCAAGAACTGCGGTCTCTGTATATTGAACCTTCTGACTCGGACAGCTCAGCCATTTTGGAGCCCGGGTGCTGTTGTTGTAGTCTTTCTGTTCATCTCCAAAATAGGTACAGAGGGATGTCGGCCAGTAAACTTTACTGCTGCTTTCATCCTTTAGGCGGCTGATCGGATAATAGTCATCATAATCTCCCCGATATTGGGAAAACGCCAATCCAAGCTGTTTCAGCTGGTTGACACAACTGGATGATCTGCCTTTTTCTCTCGCCTGATTCAAGGCTGGCAGAAGCATCCCGGCGAGGATCGCGATGATTGCAATCACCACCAGTAATTCAATCAAGGTAAAAGACTTTTTTCTCATAAAAAATCTCCTCTTCTGTTTTTATGACGTTGCATAACATACATTATGTTAAGTCAGAGATTCATTTTTACGATAAATAGTAAGGAGGGCTTGGTATTATCTATGGTGCATTATGTTGAAAAAGCGGAATTTTCGCTTAACATAATGTATGTTATACGACTTCCTTTCTCACATACATCATATCATTCCTTCCATCATTTTTTAATATAACAGATAAAAAATAAAAGTCAAGTATTTTGGAACATTTTTGACAGATTCAAATCCAGTTTGCTGTATTTTATGTTGCAATCTATACAGTTTTGTGCTATATTACCCGGAAATAAAAACGCAAGAGGAGTTTCTCAAATGAAAACGAGTTCTTTTATTACAGCTTTCTGTGCTGCGGCAGCTCTTACCGCAGAATCTTTACCTGTCAAATATGAAATGGAACAACTGCTTTATACAGCAGAAGATGGACGGACAATGAACTATTGCCGTCGGGAAATGAACTGGGATCAGCCCGGAAAAGCTGCTGTCCTGATCTTCTTTCACGGAGCAGGAGAACGGGGTAATGATAATGAAAAGCAGCTCTTTCACGGAGCAAAAGAAGTCACGGAATGGTGTGCGAAAAACAAGATGAAAGCTCTGCTGATCTTTCCGCAATGCCCCGATGGAAAACAGTGGGTCGATACTCCCTGGAACGCTCCCTCTCACACGCTTCCGGCTGAATCTGAATCCATGAAACTTGCCATGGAACTCCTGAACGAAGAACTCAAGAGCAGCGACCTTGATAAAAACCGTGTTTATGTTGCCGGAATCTCTATGGGCGGGTTCGGAACCTGGGATGCCATCAGCCGTTATCCTGAAAAATTTGCAGCGGCGTTCCCCGTTTGCGGCGGTGCCGATCTGGCAATGGCAGACAAGGTGAAGCATATTCCGATCCTGACCTATCACGGTGATTCTGATACTGTTGTTCTGACCAAACGGACCCGTGAAATGGTGGCGGCGGTCAAGGCTGCCGGCGGCACAAAGATCACCTATGTGGAAGTACCGGATTGCGGTCATAACTCCTGGAGTACCGCTTTCGGAAAAGAAGATAACTGGAAATGGCTCTTTGAACAGAAGAAAGAACTGTCTGCATGGCAGGCTTTCCTTGCATTTTTCGGACTGTAATTTTACATAAGGATTTTTTCAATGTATAACATGATCAAACTCTGGAAGACCGGCGATCTGGAAGTCGCATTTTTCAAAGAAGAAAAAACAGATATTGTCTCTATGGCGGTTCTGCCTGCCGGAGCTTCTGAAAAAATCGTTCCCCACCGGGAAGGAATCCGGGATTCTGTTGCGGCAAAATCCATTTGCAATACTCTGAACTTCGCATTTCCCGCCAACAATCTGGAAAGTATGTTCCAGATCAAATTTGCCGGAGATTTCAGCTTCCCGCAGCATGGCCCCGGTGTGGATATGAGAAACAGTACGACTATTAACCGGTTCAAACTGAAAAGTCAGGAAGAAAAAGGAAACGCTCTCATCTCCATTTTTGAATCGGAAGATAATATGAAGATCGTTCATACACTGACCCGTCCGGAAGGATGCCGGTATCTGGAATGTAAAACGGAATTTTTCAACGGCTCCGGAACATCCCGCCGGGTGGAAATGTTTACCAGCTTTTCCATGGGAATGATCTCTCTGCTTCACCCCGATGATGCTCCGGAATCTCTGAAACTCCACCGTTATCCTTCATTCTGGTCCTCCGAAGTAAAACATCTGGAACAGACCTTTGAAGAGTTGAATATGGAGATCAGCTGGCAGTCTGCCGGAGTCCGCAGTCAGCGGTTCGGACAGCGATCCTCTATGGTCAATAAAGAATATCAGCCCTTCGCAGCAGTGGAAGATACCAAACACGGGATCATCTGGGCTGCTGCGCTTGAGGCAATGTCTCCGTGGGAAATGGTGGTTTCCAGATATTGTGACTTCGTGAATATTTCCGGCGGTTTGCCCGACCGTGAATTTGCCGGATGGTTCAAGGATGTCAAACCCGGGGAATCTCTGATTTCCCCCGTTGCTCTTCTGACTGCCAGCTATGGAAACTGCAATGATGCCGCACGGGATTTGCTGCCCTATCAGAAGAGTGAAGAGCCGCAGCAGGTCATGCACCCCACTTTCAGTGACTGGTGTACAACCTGGGGAACTCCGGCGGAAGAACGCCTGTTGAAAATCGCTCCTGTTGCCGCATCTCTCGGCGTGAAATATTTCCAGATCGATGCCGGATGGTTCCGTACGGATGAACCCGGCGACTGGACTCTGAAAAAAGAACTCTATCCCAATGGTTACAAGGCGTTTTCCGAAGCATTGGAAAAATATGGTATGAAGTCCGGACTCTGGTTTGAGTTTGAAAACCTTTATCCCCAGAAGAAATCACTGGAAGAAACCGGAAAAGCTGATTGGGTTCTGACTTTGGACGGGTTCCCCCTGCGGGCTGGTGGTGCTTACTTCCTCGACTTCCGGAAGCCTGAAGTCATTGCTCACATGACGGAAAAAGTCGCAGCGTTTCTCCGGGATAATAAAGTCGGTTATATCAAAATCGATTATAATGCAGCCGTTCCATTCGGAGTGGATGGCGAATCTGCATCCCCGGCGGAAAATCTGCAGCAGCACGCCGCCTGTGTGAGAAAATTCCACGAAGACCTGCACCGTCTCGTTCCCGGTCTGCGGATCGAAGAGTGTTCTTCCGGCGGACACCGTTTGACACCCGGCTGGGCAAAAACAGGGGAATATATCAGCTGTACCGATGCTCATGAAGGCGTTGAAATTCCGATCCTCGCCGCCGAAGCATTGAATTTCTGCTATTACGACAAGGCTCTCGTCTGGTCAACCCTGCGTCCGACTGATGACGATAACCGTCTCTCTTACAGCATGTGTGCCGGAATGATGGGGCAGATGACCCTCTCCGGGGACTTGGAACAGCTTTCTGCGGAACAGCTTGCAACTGTGAAGAAATATGTTGATTTCTATGAAAAAATCTTTCCGGAATTGCGTTTGAAGAGCAAGCTGCGGATCGACTGCAACTCTTCCAGCCGGATTTATCCCACCGGTCGTCAGGTCATGACACTGGAATCTTCTGACGAACTGCTTCTGATCGTTCATTTCTTTGAAACCGATGAACAGCGTGCTGAATTTATTCTTCCAGCCGGAGCGTGGGAGCTTGTCGACTGTGTGAAAGCTGATTCCCAGGAATTTACCTCCAATACCAACCGTGTGAAATTCACAAAGTTTGCTCCTTTCAGTGCTGCTGCCCTCCGTTTCCGGAAAAAATAAACGGAAAAATGATATTAGAGGTAATTTCAAAAGTCCGGCAAAATTTGGCTGAAAAAAGATTGTTGATAAGTTGGAAATGGTAGTTTGAGCGTGGCTACCATCCTCCTTCGCTGAAGCTATGGAGGACAAGCCGAAAACGCTCCATTTGCAGATCGCAACAAGAATTTTCTGCCATTTTTGAAGACTTTTGAAATAGCCTCATTAAACAAAAAAAAAGTAAAAAATGATGAAAGATTTTTATTGTTTTCTGAAATAACATTAATAAAGCACGCACATTAGTTAATTTAAATAGGAGGAAACTGAAAGTGCAAGATTTGATAAAATGGGCGATTATTGCAATTATTTTTGTGGGCGGTTATTTCGCTTATGATTATTATTGGGGAGAATGTCCTGAGAAAGAGATAGCGGCTCTGGTCGAAGACAAGGACGAGTTCAGTAGTTATTTAGAGGAAATCTATGGAGAAATTTCCATAGAGAAAGTCAAGCTGAAGAAAGATAAAAAGGAGAAGAGTGGTAGAACTTATCGCGGTAAAATAACATTTGAAAGAAAAGATAAAGAATATACCCGTCCTATTTATATCGTTTTTGAAAAAAAGCCCACAAGAATGAATCTGGATGAACAAAAAATTAATTTTGGTATTGACTACAGATGCTATACCGACGATAAATATGTTCTGATCGAGGATGCAGACGTTCTTTTTGATATTATGAAAAGTGGAAAAACAATTGGTGAAACGAAAGGTTCGTTATCCAAATATAAAAAGCCCCCGAAATGGCTCAACGACTGTCAGGTTCAGAGTGTGGAGCATCTTTCAAAAGGTGAAGTCCTCTGTGTTATCAAATATGCTCCCGCAAAAAATTCCCAGTATGATTCGGAATGCCCTTACGTCCGGGGTGAAACCTTTACCGTAAAGCTTGTTGTTAAGGTTGCAGAAGACGGAAAAACAATGACTTGGGAACTGAAAGATCCGTTAGAAGATTCCCGAAAGAATTCCCGTGATGATACGGGCAGCAGGAGCAATGACGATTATTACTATTAAACGGAAAAATGCCGGAAAAACGGCGGAGAAAAATATATTGGGGGCTACCTCAGATCGAACTTTGAGGCAGCCCTTTTTTGTGTACAAAGCAGGCTCAAAAAAGTCAGTAAAAACTCTTCTTTCTGCAAAAAATATACTTTTTAGTGAAATTTTATAAGTTTGTTTGTTTAATTTTTAACAAAGTAACCTTAAAAATGCAAAAAAAAGATTGAAAATGTTGCATTGACGGTGTATATTACGGGGAACAGACAAAAGATCGCTATTCTGAATACATTCAAAGATCTTTTTCTGTAAGAAAAGTGCAACGTTTACAAGAGGTCGTGAGAGACCTTTTTAGGATAGATATTTATGCGTATGCTTTCAACAAAAAGAAGCATTTCAGCGGGGAGGGGGGCTTTATGTGTGTCGCTCTGCCAATGAAAATCGTCTCTTTTGAAGACAAAACCCATTGTACAGTTTCCTTTTCCGGGATCGAAAGCAAAGTCAATATCCGTCTTCTCCCCGATTGTCAAGTGGGGGATTATGTCCTTGTTCATGCCGGTCATGCCATCGAAAAAATCAACCCGATAGAGGCGGAAAACACCCTTGAAGTGTTCCGTCAGCTGGCGGAGGAGATGAAAAAATGAGAGCAGAACAGATGTTGGTGCAGGACGTATTGTGCGGATTGGCTGCCAAGGTTGGCAGACCTGTCCGTCTGATGGAAGTTTGCGGCAGTCACAGCTTTGCAATTGCAAAGGCGGGGATCCGCAATCTGCTTCCGTCTTCTGTTCAACTTCTCTCCGGACCGGGGTGCCCGGTCTGTGTTTCCGGCGAAGATTTTATCTCTCAGGCGATCCGTCTCGTCCGCAGCGGAGTCCGCGTTGCAGTGTTCGGTGATCTGATGCGGGTCCCGTCTCCTCTCGGAACTCTTGGCGGAGAGAAAGGGTTGCTTGTTATCTATTCTCCCGAAGAGGTTTTGTGTTATGCTGAATCCCATCCGGAAGAACAGGTCGTTTTTGCGGCTGTGGGGTTTGAGCCGACTCTTTCTGCAGCTTCTGTGCTGCTTGAAACTGCAAAAAAGATGAATTTGCAGAACTTTTCCATGCTTTGCGACTTTAAAAATGTCCGTCCGGTGCTGGATTATCTCTGTCAGGATAAAGAGACTGCTCTTGACGGCTTCCTGTTGCCCGGACATGTTGCAGCTGTGACCGGTTCTGATATCTTTAACGGTCTTCCGATCCCCGGCGTGATCTCCGGTTTCTCTCCGGAAAATATTCTCTCTTCTCTGGCTTTGCTGCTGAAAGAGATTGCAGAGGGACGAAAAACAGTTATCAATAATTATCCGTCATCCGTGATCCCGTCAGGAAATGTTGAAGCGCTGAAGATGATTTCTGCTGTGTTTGAGTCTGTGGACGGCGAGTGGCGCGGACTGGGGATGGTTCCCGGCGGAAATTGGAAGATCCGCGATGAATACAGCATTTTTGATGCGATGAAACGGTTTTCTGTTTTGCAGGAACCCCTTCCGCCGCATCAGGATCGCGGCTGCCGCTGCGGAGATGTACTGAAAGGCAGAATCACCCCGCCGGAATGTCCTTTGTATGGAAAAGTTTGTACTTCTGCGCATCCGGTCGGAGCCTGTATGGTGAGCGAAGAAGGTGCCTGTGCGGCATATTGGCACAACAGGGAGGCTGTATGATGGAACTCCCGGAAAAAATCATGTTGTCCCAGGGGGGAGGCGGTGCGGCTTCTGCGGCTTTGATCGAAGCGGAAATCGTCTCAAGATTTGCGCAGAATGGCATCCTTGCCGGTTTGCCCGATGCGGCAGCTCTGCCGGAAGGAATGATCTTTTCCACAGACAGTTTTGTTGTGACACCCCGATTCTTCCCGGGTGGAAATATTGGAAAACTGGCAGTTTGCGGAACGGTCAACGATATCATTGTCAGCGGCGGGATCCCGGAATATCTTTCCCTTGCGATGATTCTGGAAGAAGGATTTTCCCGGAAAGAGCTTGGCGAAATCCTTGATTCTGTCAAAGAGATGGCTGATTCTGAAGGAGTTCAGATCGTCACCGGAGATACAAAAGTTGTTCCTGCCGGAGCTGTGGACGGCGTGATCCTGAATACTGCCGGAATCGGCTTTGCCCGGAAAGGGATCCGGCTCGGACGGGAATATCTTCAGTCCGGGGACAAGATCATTGTCAGCGGCGGGATCGGCGAGCATGGAATGGCGATTCTTGCTGCAAGACACGGTATCAGCGGAGCAGAAAGCGACTGTGCCTCTTTGCGGAAGTTTGCAGATGAAGCATTCCGGATCGCAGGGCAGGGGGTCAAGTTGATGAGAGATCCCACCCGCGGCGGTACCGGCGCAGTTTTGACAGAGCTGCTGAAAGGTTCTTCCTGCGGTGCATTTCTGGAAGAAGAGGCGATTCCTGTTTCGGAAAAAGTCCGGACACTCTGCAAGATGACAGGGATCGATCCGCTGTTTGTGCCGTGCGAAGGACGGATGGTTGCAATCGTTTCGCCGGAGTTCGCCGATGAAATCGTGAAAAGCTGGAAGGCTCTTCCCGGCGGCGAATTGGCTGCTGTGATCGGAACATTGGATTCCAACGCAGAAGAGATCGTCCTTGGCGGTGCCTGGGGCGGAAAACGGAAACTGATTCTCCCTGATGGAGACCCCTTACCGAGGATTTGTTGAGATGCACGAACTGGAAATTGCACAATCTCTGTTGAGAACGATCGACGACTGGCGGGATCAGAATGGAGCCCCGCGGGTTCTGTCTGTCCGGATCGAAATGGGTGTCCTGAGCGGTGTTGATCCCGATGCCATGCAGTATGCGTGGGAGGCAGCCTGTGAATTTGCGTGCGGCGGCATGATGAAGGATTGCAAACTTCTGATTGACCACTTGCCGATAAAATATGAGTGTCCCGGCTGCGGTCGGGAGTTTGAATCTGAAAAACTGATTTCAGCCTGTATCCATTGCGGAAAGGAATATCCCCGCCGCAAAGGAGGCAGAGAGCTGAATTTGAAAAGTATAGAGGTGGAATAATGTGTAAAGACTGTGGATGCGATGGGCATCATCACCATCATCACCACGATGATGGAATGCATGCTCATACCGGGGCTGACGGAAAGGTGTACTACCATTCCCACGAGCCTGCCACGCGCGAGGTCCCGCTGGAACAGGCGATCCTTGCGAAAAATGACAATACGGCTGAGTTGAACCGGGCATTTTTGAGAGGGCGCGGAACCCGCACTTTCAACCTGATCTCATCACCGGGTGCAGGAAAAACAACTCTTTTGACCAGAACACTGGAAGCATTGAAGGTCGCTGGGATCCGGACTGCTGTGATCGTTGGCGACCAGTATGGTGAGATTGATGCTGACCGCATGAGATCGACCGGCGTTCCTGTGACACAGATCCAGGTTCATGACAGTTGTCACTTGACGGCACAGCAGATTTCAGAGGTGCTTGAGAAATCTGTCCCGGCTGGAACTCAGATCCTTTTTATAGAGAATGTAGGAAATCTGGTTTGTCCGGTAGCCTTTGATCTTGGAGAAGATGAAAAAATTGCATTGCTTTCCACTCCGGAAGGTGAAGAGAAACCTTTGAAATATCCCGGATTATTCACGGCTGCAAAACTTGTTTTGCTGACAAAAATAGATATTGCAGCGGCACTTGGCTGGGATAAAGAGCTTTGCATCCGCAATGTCCGGACGACCAACCCGCAGGCAGAGATCCTGGAAGTCTCCTCCAAGGATGGCTCCGGCTTTGAGGCTTGGATCGAATATTTGAAAAATTCTATAACACAATAAAACATAACAAGAAGGAAAAAGAAAAACATGGAGAAAGTAATTAGCTCTTTGTTCGGGATGACCCATTGGGTTTTGTTAGCCATGGTCATCGCTCCGATTCTGCTGGGATGTTTGACATTCCTGCTCCAGAAACGGGAAAAACTCCGTACAGTGCTGATCTGGATTTCCGCTGCGATCGTGCTTGCAGGCGGGATTCTTCTGGTCTGGCTGTCAACGGGAAGTGAAGAAGGACTTGTACAAACATGGCAATGGGATGTGCCGGCGACCATCGGACATGGATTCAGATTGGATCTGCTCTCCTTTGGGTTGGAAGCATTTGTCCTGTTGGCTCTGTTGTACGTCGGGTTCAAAATTGAGAATGGCTGGATCGTCTTTCTCGGTTTGATCCAAACCGGTTTTGCGGTTGCTGCTCACTTTGTCGGTGAACATCAGGACAGTCTCGTTCTGTTCCGGATCGACAACCTGACAAGAATTCTGATTCTGGTGACAGCAGTTGTGGGAAGTGCAATTCTCATCTTCTCCATCAACTATATGAAAGAACACGCAAAACATGCACCGGAAGGAGCCGGGTCCCTGGGAAGATTTTACTTCTTCTTCATCAGCTTCCTCGGTTTTATGATCGGGCTTGTTTCTGCCAATAACTTTTCTCTGTTCTCCACATTCTGGGAAGCCACGACCCTTTGTTCCTATGCTCTTATCGGACAGGATGGCGGGGAAGCAAGACGTGTCAATGCCACCCGTGCGCTGCTGATCAACAGTTTCGGCGGAGTGCTGATGCTTGCCGGTATCTTCCTGTTGAAAGTCAACGGCTGCGGTGAAGATTTCCAGAGTCTGACAGGAGCTGCTGTAACGGTTCTTCCTGCGATGCTTCTCTGTATGGCGGCATTTACCAAATCTGCACTGTTTCCGTTCCAGAGCTGGCTGCTTGGAGCAATGGTTGCGCCCACACCGGTTTCCGCATTGCTTCATGCTGCAACGATGGTGAAAGCCGGGGTTTATCTTGTGATGCGTATCAGTCCTCATTACAGTGATTATACACTGTTCATGATGATGATAGCGTTCACCGGTGCGCTCTCTTTTGCCGGAGCAGCGTTCCTTGCCTGTACGCAATCCAATGCAAAGAAAGTGCTGGCTTACTCCACGATTTCCAACCTGGGATTGGTGGTTGCCTGTGCCGGAATCGAATCACCTCTGGCGTATGCTGCAGGTCTTTCCATTATTACATTCCATGCAGTTTCCAAAGGTCTGCTCTTCCTGTGTGTCGGGCGGATTGAACAGAAACTCGGCAGCCGTGATATTGAAAAGATGGATGGTATGCCGTACAAGATGCCGTTCACGACAATGGTCGCCATGGTCGGTATGATGTCCATGCTTCTGCCTCCGTTCGGGATGCTGCTCAGTAAATGGCTTGCGATCGAAGCAACGATCCATTCTCCGTTCCTGCTGGTATTCCTTGCAACCGGAAGTGCGTTCACTGTCTACTTCTGGGCAAAATGGATGGGACACATGCAGATTCAGGGATATCACCCGGATAAGCCGGTGGAGGAAATCTCCAAGTCCATGAAGTTCTCTCTGGGCTATCTTGCAATTCTGGTGATCGTGACAGGGCTTTTCACAATGATGATCTTCCGCAATGTTTTCACAACAATGGCTGCTGAAACATTCCTTGATCCTTCTCAGCCCGGAACTGATATGGATATGCTGAACAAGATCAATGCACTCAACAATGAACAGGCAATGTTCCCGGCATATCTTGTGCTTGGCTGCCTTGCTCTCGGTTTGATTCTCTCTGCAATCTTTATTGCGATCCTGGTGAAGAACAGAAACATCCGTCCTCCGTATCTTTGCGGAGAAAATGCAATTACGATTGAAGAAGAGCTGAATCCGGAAAAGAACAAGCTCGGTCTCCGCAGTTATGACTTCTACTCTGTAGGAGGAAAGGTGGAACATGCTGTGTTCTCCAGTTATTACTTCAAAAATTATATCAACGAAAACCGCGTGTCCAAGTATTTGAACTGGCTTTCCTGGCTGTCAATGATCGTTTTGATCGGATGCGTGGTTGCTGCAATTACAATCAAGTAAGAAGGGATCAGAAAAATGACATATATCAACATGATTATTGAATCACCGCTGCTGCGCTGTATTGCGGTACTGATCCTTGCTCCGACGCTCGGAACTCTGCTCAGTGGTTTTGACCGGAAGTTTACAGCACGTCTTCAGGGACGTGTCGGACCTTCCTTCTGGCAGCCTGTCTATGACATCCTGAAACTGTTTGGAAAACAGCAGATCCTCGTTCACCGTACTCAGCTGGCGTATGCGTTCCTGCATCTGTTCTTTATGATGCTGACCGTTGTCCTTCTGGTTCTTGGACAGGACTTACTGATGATTCTGTTCTGTCAGGCATTCTCCGCACTGTGTCTGGTGATTGCCGCCATGAGTGTGCGTTCTCCTTACAGCTGGATCGGAAGTCAGAGAAAGATCCTTCAGATGCTTGCGTATGAACCGACATTGATCCTTTTGATCCTTGCGGTTTATCTTCAGAACAACAGCTTCCTCGGAGCCAAAGTTCTGGAACGCGGTACACCGCTGATCTATTCCATGCCGCTGATGTTTATTTCTCTGCTCTTCGTGATTGCGATCGAGTTTGAAAAATCACCGTTTGACGTTGCCTCTTCCCACCATGCGCATCAGGAAATCGTCAAAGGAACAACACTGGAATTCTCCGGACCGTTCCTTGGCTTGATCGAAGTTGCCCATGCGTATGAAATGGCAATGTTCTTCGGTTTGATGGTTGCGTTCTGGCACACTTCTCTCATCATGGGGATCGTGCTTGCTCTCGTCGGTTTTATTCTGGTGCTGATCATGGACAACATCTGTGCGCGTCTCACCTCCTGGTGGATGGTGCGCTTCATGTGGACGATCCCCCTGACTCTGTCACTGGCAAATCTTATCTGGCTTTGGAGGTAAACTGAAATGTCCAAATTTACTGGAAAATCTCCCTGGGTCGTCCATTTCAACTGTAACAGCTGCAATGGATGCGATATTGAATTTCTCGCTTGTCTGACCCCGCTTTACGATGCAGAACGCTTCGGTGTTCTGCACGTCGGAAACCCGAAACACGCAGATATCCTCGTGGTGACAGGTTCCGTCAACAAGAAAAATATGCACGTTCTGAAAAACGTCTATGACCAGATCCCGTCACCGAAAGCTGTTGTGGCAATGGGCGTCTGTGCAGCCACAGGCGGACTTTTCGCTGACTGCTACAACGTTGTGGGCGGAATCGACAAAGTCATTCCCGTGGATGTGCATGTCCCCGGCTGTCCCCCGAAACCGGAAGCCATGCTCGACGGTATCGTGAAAGCTGTGGAAATTCTGAAAAAGAAAACCAAAGAAACAGAAACTGTTACAGAAGAACTTCCTGTTGTGATAGTGAAACCGAAGGAACTGCCTGCAGAACCGGCAGCTCCTGCAACCGCAAAGGAATCTGAAAAATGATGAAGATCAACGAAGAAGCCACGCTTGAGACGATTGTCGGAAAGGCAGCCTCTCTGCTGGTCGCCGATTACCGCTTTGTTACCATGACAACAGTGGATTGCGACGAATATTTTGATATTTACTATCATTTCGACAAAAATTATGAACTTTACACCCTGCGGCTCAAAGTGGAAAAACCGGGCGTCGTTCCCAGTATTTCCAAAGCTTGTTTTGCCGCTCTGATCATCGAAAATGAAATTCAGGATCTTTTCGGGATCACCTTCACCGGACTGGTCGTGGATTACGAAAAACATTTTCTCCTCGCTCCGGATGCTCCTGAAAAACCGTTCTGCCATGTCCCCGGTGTCAAAATCACAACCGTGGATTCTCCCGCAGCAAAGAAAGATGAGGTGGCGAAATGAGTATGATCGTTCCTTTTGGTCCTCAGCATCCTGTTCTCCCGGAACCCCTGCAGCTCCGTCTGGAAATCGTGGATGAAACTGTTGTTTCCGCTCTCCCTGTGATCGGTTATGTCCATCGCGGTCTGGAACGCCTTGCTGAACAGAAAGATTTTCAGCAGGATACTTATCTGATCGAACATATCTGCGGTATCTGTTCTTTCATGCACAGTACCACTTACTGTACCGGTATTGAAGAGATCATGAACATTGAGATTCCGGAACGGGCAAAATTTCTCCGTGTAGCCTGGAGTGAAATGCACCGAATCCACAGCCATCTGCTGGCTCTTGGTTTGCTGGCTGATGCGTTCGGGTTTGAAAGTTTGTTCTATCAGATCTGGCGTACCCGTGAACACATCATGGATGCTATGGAATACACCACCGGCGGACGCGTGATGCTCAGTGCCGCATGCGTTGGCGGTGTGAGAAAAGATATCAACGAAGAACAGAAGAAGTTTGTTCTTGAAAAACTGGCTCTGATCGAAGCGGAATTCAAGGAAGAAGCTCATGTCCTTCTGGAGGATTATACTGTGAAAGCAAGAACCGTCGGCGTTGGTATCCTTGATGCCAAGACTGCTTATGAACGCGGAGCTGTGGGACCGACTGCCCGTGCAAGCGGACTCAAGATGGACCACCGTATGACCGGATATTTTGCCTATGACAAACTTGACTTTGAACCTGTCGTGGAAAATGACTGCGATGCTTATGCAAGAACCAAGGTGAGAATCCGCGAAGTCTTCCAGTCCATCGACCTGATCCGTCAGGCATTGTCCGCTCTGCCCGACACCCCGCTGAAAACAGCGTTCAAAGGCAACCCCAACGGCGAAGCTGCAGTCCGTGCAGAACAGCCCCGCGGAGAAGTGATCTATTACCTGAAAGGTAATGGTACCGATAAACTGGCACGCTGCCGTGTCCGTACACCAACTTTTGCAAACGTTGCTCCGATGCTTCACATGCTGAACGGCTGCAGCCTTGCCAACGTCGGTGTGATCGTCCTTTCTGTTGACCCCTGCATTTCCTGTACGGAGAGATAATATGAAAATTGTAGTTATGCTGAAAACACTGCTGTTCAACCTCTGGAGAGGTCCTGTCACCCGGAAATATCCGTATGAAGAACGTCCTCCGTTCCCGGGAGAACGCGGTGTGATCCTGATGCCCGATGAATCCAAGTGCATTTATTGCGGGATTTGTGCCAGAAAATGTCCGTCCAACGCATTGGCTGTCACAAGAACACCGGAGAAAGAGTGGAAATATGAACGGTTCCGCTGTATTCTCTGCGGTGCATGTGTGGAAGCGTGTCCGAAAAAGTGTTTGGAGTTCGGCGACCGCAAGAAATAATTTGCGGTATCAACAGCTTGATCAGGTTTGCGGAGGATCTTTTCTTCCGCAAGCCTTTTTTTATACTTTCAAGCCTTTTCCCGCACGCTGAATGACTTTTCCGTTTTGAAAAGACAGAACACCGTTTACAAAAACGGAATGGATTCCGCTTGCTCCGGCATGAGGCGTTTTGAATGTCGCATTGTCGCTGAACTCTTCCGGATCAAACAGTACCATGTCAGCGGCACAGCCGGGTTTCAGAACTCCGCGATCCGTGAGATTGCAGATTTTTGCCGGAAGAGAGGTCATTTTCCGGATCGCCTCAGCGATCCCCTGTTTTTCAGAAACCATACGGAAGAACCGCGGAAAACTGCCGAATCCCCGTGGATGACTGATTCCGAGAGAATCATTTTCCGGACGTGCCGTTTCATCACTTCCGCAGCAGACATAGGGTTCAGAAAGGATCGTTTCAAGATTATCCGGAGAAAGTCCGCCGAATGCCGCCATCGTTCCGGGTGCATCGGCAATCATCAGTTCTGTACAAAGTTCTTCCGGTGTTGTTTGCAGATTTTTACTGATTTTCAGGAACGGTTCTCCTGCAAATCCGGCTGCCGGTTTGTATGCTGTTGAACAGAGGATGATCCGTTCCCAGGCGGGAGGTGCTTCTTTCAGAGCTGTCTTGAGGATTTCCTGTTTTTCCGGATATCTGTTCAAATCTTCCATGATTGCGGCATCTGTCATGACATCCCACGGTGGAGGCAGTACAACACTGAGAGAGGTCTGTGCGTGAGTGTAAGGATATCTGTCAGCATTGATATCCATTCCCTTTTGCCGGGTGTTCCGGATGGTTTGGAGCAAGACGGTGATTTTATTCCAATTCCGGGGCAGGGCGGTTTTCAGATGACTGATCTGAAGCCGGTTGTCAGCAGACTCTGCAATCCGGATCGCTTCCTGAACGGATTCGATCAGCCTGTCACCTTCGCTTCTCAAATGGGTGGAGACCGGTTTGCCTGTCCCTTTCAGTGCGGATGCTGCAATTTGAAGTTCTTCCGTCGTTGCAAAGTTCCCGGGGACGTAAAGTAAGCCGGTGGAAAGACCGATTGCCCCCTGTGCCAGAATCTCTGTCAGAAGATCCCGCATTTCCCAGATTTTTTCCGGAGGAAACGGATTGTTTTCATAACCGGTAAAGTTTGCCCGAAGTGTATTGTATCCGCAAAATGATGCAAAATTAATAGCGGGGCGTTGCTGTTCAACGGCTGAAAGATACCCTTCGTAATCGTTCCATGTGATCGGGAAATGATATTTCCGGTATGTTTTTTCCAGATGCTTCCGGACGTCTTCTGTGAGGATGGGAAACGGGGAAAGACCACAATTACCGGAAATTTCGGTTGTGACACCTTGAGAAATCTTTCCGAACGCTTCCGGTTCTGCCGGCAGAGAAAGATCCGAGTGTGCATGAATATCAATAAATCCCGGGGAAAGGATCAGATTTTCTGCATTATAAACCCTTTGTTCACCGGAAAGATTTTTTCCGATTCCGGTAATGACACCGTTTTCAAAACGCAGGTCTGCATGAAACGGTTCAGAACCTGTTCCATCACAGATCAGAGCATTGTGGATCATACCGGAATCCATAAAAACATACTCCGCTTATTCTTCTGCAGTTTCCCGTTTCATAACTTTATGGTGTATGAAGAGATATCCGCCAACCAGAACCGCCAGACCGAGCAGAAGCCAGAGATAGTGATCGGAGATCATCTGTTTTCCTTTGTGGACGAGTTCAACGTAAGACATATCTCTGGAAAGATGTCCGAGATAAGCTCCGACACCTGTCAGAATGATGTTCCAAATCCCGGCCCCGAGAACGGTGAAGAGGATGAACTGCTTATGTTTCATCTGAGCAAGTCCTGCAGGAATAGAGATGACCTGACGGATCCCGGGGATCAGACGGCAGACGAATGTTGTGATCTCCCCGTGTTTCCGGAAAACTTCTTCCGCCCGTTGAAGCGTTTCCGGTTTGAGAAAGAAATATTTTCCGTACCGGTAAAGAAGTGTTCTGCCCAACTTTTCCGCAATGAAATAGTTGACGTAAGCCCCGAGCAGACATCCGGCTGTCCCGATCAGAAGAGCAAGAATGCAATCCAGCCACCAGATCCCGGTGGTCATATCTCCGCGTACCGCAAGGAATCCGGCGGGGATCATCACAACTTCACTGGGGAAGGGGATAAAAGAGCTTTCGATCGCCATAAAAATGAAGATCAGTAAAAATCCCCAGACGGGGGCGTAAGCAGAAGCGTTCTGCAAATGTTGAGCAATTTGGTCGGTCATACGATTTTTTTCATCCTTTCTGATTTGCCTTTTAGCAGTTTACGGTGTACATTACACCAAAATTCAACATAAGGGAAATATAATGCAAGAAATCGCTTTTTCAATCGGAAGTTTGACAATTCATTGGTATGGAATCCTTTCTGCCTGTGGATTTCTGTCAGCAATGCTTGCTTTGCTGTGGAAAAGACATATCGCAGGGGTTTCAAAAGATAATATTATGGATATCGGAATGATCGCCATGTTTGCGGGGATCGCCGGAGCAAGAATCTTTTATGTGATCCAGTTCCACGAACAATTTGAAGGAGATTTTCTGAAAATTTTCCGTGTTGACCAGGGCGGTCTTGTCTTCTATGGCGGGTTTATCCTCTCAACGATCGTTCTGATCACCTACTGCAAGATCAAGAAAATCAATCTGGCTCGTCTGCTGGATGTGTTTGCTCCTGCAGTTGCATTGGGACATGCGTTCGGACGGCTTGGCTGTTTCATGCAGGGATGTTGCTTCGGAAAACCTGCCGGTGACAGCTGGATGGGTGTTGTTTTTCCTGCCGGGTCCGCTCCTTCCATGAAATATCCTGCACCTGCAACCGGAGATATCTTCATTCAGAAAGTGCAATCTCTTCCGCTTTATCCGACTCAGCTGATCGAAGCAGGAGTCAACTTCGCTCTGTTCGGACTGCTTTTCTTCATTGCCGGACGGTTCAAGAAACCCGGAAGAGTGGCTGGAATCTATGTCGTTTGCTATGCCGTTCTCCGTTTCCTGATGGAATTTATGCGCGGGGACCATACTCACTCTGTTGCCGGTCTGACACCATCCCAGTCTGTCGCTCTGTTCGTGACGGCTCCCATTGGTATTCTTATGATCGTTTTTGCCGGAAAATGGGGTGGGAACGGTGCGCCTGATCCGATGGAAAATCTGAAAAAAGAAGAACCGGAAGCGAAAAAGAAATGATTTCGGTGACAGTTACAGAAGAGTGGAATGGAAAACGGATCGATGCTGCCGCTGCGGGGCTGACCCCTGATTTTTCCCGTGCCATGATCCAGCGGATCATTGAAGCCGGCGGAATGCAGTGCAATGGAAAAGTCTGCTCCGAAAAGCGGACTCTGGTGAAGACCGGCGATCTTCTTGAATTTGAATCTACCGCAAATCAGGAAAACTTTGCTAAACCCGAAGATATCGACCTTGATATTCTGTATGAAGATGATTCGTTGATGGTTATTGCAAAACCGGCTGGAATGGTGGTTCATCCCGGGGCAGGGAACCACTCAGGAACAGTCGTCAATGCCGTTCTCGGTCATGAATCTTCTATGATGGAAGGCTTTGAAAATACCGATCCGACCCGCCCGGGGATCGTGCATCGTCTGGATAAAGATACCTCCGGCTGTCTGGTGATCGCCAAGACGGAACAGGCGATGTTCAAGCTCTGCCGTGCCTTTGCCGCCCGGGTCGTTTCCAAAACGTATCTTGCCATTGTTGCCCCTGCGCCCAGAGTTCAGTGCGCAGAAATAAAAACCTACATCGGGCGGCATCCGGTCAATCGAAAAAAAATGGCAGTAGTCCGTGATGAACGGCAGGGAAAGTTTGCCCATTCCGTTTTTACAGTGGAGCGTTCCGGCAAGATAGGAACAGTTTCCGCCGCATTGGTGAAAGTCCGGATCATGACCGGACGAACCCACCAGATCCGCGTTCACATGTCCCATTACGGCTGTCCGGTGATCGGTGATTCTGTTTACGGCGGAAACTCACGGATTGCGGCAGAACGGCAGATGCTTCATGCCTGGCGGATCTCGTTTCCCCATCCGGATACCGGCGTGGTCATGACCTTTGAAGCACCTCTGCCCGCTGATTTTGAACACTATTTACAGGAGATGAAACCCTTATGATGAATGTTGTCGCTATTGATGGTCCCGCTGCGTCCGGGAAAAGTTCTGTCGCAACCGCTGTTGCCGAAGCCTTGAATGCTGTCCATATCAATACCGGTTCCATGTACCGGGCTGTCGGATATAAAACAGTTCTTGCCGGAATCGATCCGGAGAAAGATCCCGAAACCTTTGCAAAAGTTCTTGCTTCTGTGCAGATGCGCTTTGTCCGTCAGGGGCAGGGCGACCCGGAATTGGAAGTTGATGGTGAATTTCCCGGAGAAAAATTGCGGACAGAAGCCGCTTCTGCCGCCGCCTCCAAAGTCGCAACGATCCCCGCAGTCAGAACCCGTCTGGTGGAACTGCAGCGGGAAATGGCGGGAAATGATCTGCTCGTCATGGAAGGAAGAGATATCGGAACCGTTGTTTTCCCCGATGCAAAATATAAATTTTTCCTGACAGCCTCCCCGGAAGAACGGGCTAAAAGACGTCTTCTTCAAGATGGCTTTGAGCTTGATCCGGAACTCCTGCAGAAAACTGCCGCCGCCATTGCTGAACGTGACAGAGTGGATTCCACCCGTGCGGTTTCCCCCTTGAAGCAGGCGGATGATGCAACCCTCGTGGACAGTTCTGACTTGAGCAAAGAAGAAACGGTTCAGCGGATCCTTATGCTGATCCGGGAAAAGCAGAATGGCTGATCTTTTCCTGAAAAACGAAGATTATTTCCGGAAGAAACAACTCCCGCTCGTCCTGTTGCGGCGGGATCCTCAACCGGAATTCCCGCTCCACAGTCATGAAAGCTCTGAACTGGTTTTTGTGACTCGCGGTCATGGCAGACATATTCTGCCCGGAAATGACCGTGAAATCTCTGCCGGAGATGTTTTTCTCATTCATGGGAAAACCCGGCACGCCTATGCCGATCTGCATGATCTTGCGCTCTACAATATCATGTTTGACTTGAAAGAGTTCAATCATCCCCTGTTTGCATTGCAGGGAAAATCTCTCCTGCCATCGCTGTTTCTGCTGAAAGTTCCGGATGGCGGGATCCATCTTTCCGGAGAGATGTTCCAAACAGTTCTTGGATTGATCCGCCGGATCGAAGAGGAGCAGCATTCCGGTTCGGAAGATTCCTCTGCCATGATCGCAGCATTGTTCATGCAGTTGGTTCTGTATCTTGGAAGATATGCAAAATCCGCCGGGATCACCCAGAAAAATCCCCAGTTTTCCCGTGTTGATGAACTTGTGGACGAAATCACCGAAAACTCCGCCCGGAAATGGACCCGTGCAGAGATGGCAAAATATGCGGGGATGTCTTTGAGTACCCTGACACGGCATTTCCGGGAACGGACAGGCGTTGCGCCTCTGGAATATCTTATCAGAGTACGTTTGAAAAAAGCCTCTATCCTGTTACAGAATCCGGAACTCGGAATCGCCGAAATCGCAGACATGACAGGTTTTTCCGACAGCAATTACTTCTGCCGTCTGTTCCGGAAAAACTTTGGTGTCTCCCCCGGAAAATACCGGCAGAAATAGAGGTAATTTCAAAAGTCCGGCAAAATTTGGCTGAAAAAAAGATTGTTGATGAGTTGGAAATGGTAGTTTGAGCGTGGCTACCATCCTCCTTCGCTGAAGCTATGGAGGACAAGCCGAAAACGCTCCATTTGCAGATCGCAACAAGAATTTTCTGCCATTTTTGAAGACTTTTGAAATTGCCTCGAATAATCAGCTTTTTCTGCCGATCTGATACATATACTGTGGTTGGTACACTCCATGACAGAGACGGTAACCCGTCATGGAATGTTCCGGGGTACAGTCCTGTTCATTCTTCCCTTTGTAATACAGATATCGTCCGAAGGCAATTCTGAACGAAGCCGGATCGGAAGTAAAGAGTTTGTAAGGAACACAGAACGAGACTTTCCAGCAGTCGTCGCTCAGTTCCGTTATCGCAAAAGAACTTCCGGAAATATTGGGAAAGAATCGTCCTTTCCGGTTGAGATCCAGAAGCAGCAGGGACGTATAACTGTTTTCCCGCAGTGTTACCATGATCTGATCAGAATCCGATTTCCCATAAAGCGTAAGGTCTATCAACAAATCACTCTGATCATATTCCATACTCCATGTGAAACTTCCTGCTTTGTGTTCTCCTCTGCCGTCTCCAATCGGAACGAGCGTGGAACAACCCGGAGCAGGGGACGTAAGTTCCCGTTCCAGCATAATGGCTCTGGCTTCCAGCTTCTCCGGAAAATACTTATAGTTTTCCGCTTCGGAGTGAAAGCCTATACGGGAATCTTTCCGGCAGAGTTCAGCGGCTTCCCGGGAAACTTTGATTTGCCGTTCAAGAATCTCTTTCATAACAGAGGTTACACCGCAATTTTTGCTGCGTTCACTGTAAAATTTGAAAATGTCATATCCCGCGATGAAGTGAAGTTCAAGTACCCGGAGCAGATCAATATCCCGGAGCCGTTCCGGTGCGTGCGAAAAAATCTGTTTCAGCGGTTCCAGATTTGCAACAGCTGCACTCCATCCGGAACTCAGACGGCGTGCAAGTTCCGTGGCTTCTTCCAGTGTGTGATTTTCCAGCGATTCTCCGATCGTATCTCCGCTGACCGGATAGTTCGTCTGCCATGTGGGAGCAAGGGGCAGATTCTGTTCGTTGCAGTAAAGGGGCCAGACGATCCCGTCATGAAACGGTCCATAATATTGCATCGTATTGGAAAGCGGATAATTGCTGTATGCTTCGCTGCATTTGCTGTAAACTTCAGCCACTGTATCGGCATATTTCCCCCATTCCGGACGCAGAAGTCCGGATAAAAAGGTCTGTTCATCTGATGAGAAATCTTCAAAACTCAACAGCCCCGCAGCCTTATTCATGATTCCGGGATAATTCCCGAAATACCAGCACTGCATAACAGTTTCAACACCCAGTTCACGCATAGCACGGTATTTACGGTAAAGCAGTCCCGGAACCGGAATATAGGGAACGGTCGCAAGTTCATGGGAACAGCCGACCTGCAGTTTTGCACCCGGTTTGACCCCGGGCGGACATTGTGCCGCAAAACGCCGGAACCGTTCGGAAGGTCCGACATAAGAGAGCCAGTAATCGCCGCCGACACGTTTTTTTCCAAGCTGTTCTGCAGTTCCGCCGGATTCAAAGTTCCACATGGGCGTTGCACCCTCCGGCATTTTGCTCAATGTATAAGCCCAATCCCGCTGCTCCAGCGCATTGGGAATGTAGTTCCAACTGATAAATTCCGCTTCGGGAGAAGCTGCTCTCATTCCGGCTGTCATAGCCGAAACAGAATGGAAGATGATCTCATTGTGGGGCAGATGACCGCAGCGGGGACATTTTATTTCCGTTCCTTCTTCTTTTGACCATTCGATTTCCGTATGTATGGAACTCAAACAGGTGGTGCTGCGTTCACCGAGAGAGATATTTATCATACCTCCCAAATCCGGAACTGCTGAAAAAATATAATTCACAGACTCATAAAGATACCGCTGTGCCGTTTCCGAAGACGGACAGAAACAGACTCTTCCTCCGGGCAGTTCAGCTCCTGCAAGTTCAGGATATTTTTTGATGACAGGATCATTTTTATCCCAACTTGTCGGTTCAATCGTGAAAATATAGGTTTTGATCCCGTAGCGCAGACATTGTGCCACAGTCCGGCGCAGTTTCGCCAACCGTTTCGGGGCATCTTTCCCGTAATCAGGCGCAAAACCTGTCCGGCAGAGGTCTTTGAATGTTACAGTGAGCCACAAGCCGTTGATCCCTTCATGTGCCAGCCGGTTGAGATACGCATCCGGATAATAGTCATAATCATCCAGAAGCTCATCCCGATTGTTTGGCGGACGGCGGATAGGACCGAAAAAGCAGCGGGAAATGCGGTGCTTTACCCACGCCTTTTTGCGGATGATCCCGGGCTCCAGAACGGCTTCACCGTTGCCCATGATAAGATCTTCCAAATGGCAGATCCCCCGCCGGATCCCTTCAAGGTTTGAGCCGTAAATCAAACACTGTCCGGCAGAAACTTCGATCTCAAAAGAATCGAAAGGTCCGCAATCTCTGATCCGGGCTATGATCGGATAATCCCCGGCAGGGATCTCCATTTCCCGGAAAAAGTACTCCAGATCATCAAATGCTGTACAAAGGGCACCTTTCGCATCGGTGATCTCTTTCACGATCTTAACGCCGCCAGCTAGAGAAACCGGATTTTTGATACGGTTTCCGGCAATGGCAAAAGAACGCTTTTCCGCTTCTTTCAGCTCTTCCGCGAAACGCCAGTTTTCCTGCGCCGGAAGCGGCACGGATGAAATGATATCAGTCTGCATCCTACACCAGAAAATACATTAAATTCCGTCAATCAGATATTGGTCATGGAATCCGGGAATATTGGGACTCAGGAGTTCGGAGATTCCGACAAAATGACCCCAGAAGTACAACCAGTTGTCGCCGTTCATGATTTTTTTCAGCGATTTTGTATGACCGTCAACAAAAACAAAATTGCAGGTTCCTCCATGACGGAAGTCAGGAGAGTACATTCCTGTATAAGTGATGATGGCTGCGTTGTTGGATTGTCCTGAGGTAGCACCGGATTGCTTGTATGTCTGACTGTCTCCAAACAGGATCTTCCGTCCCGGATGGGTGACCCGGCTGATTTTTTTATGCACAGTTGCATTCAAATTCAATGTATAAAGCGATGCACCGTAAGACATGTTATAGGTCCCATGATCTCCACCCCAGGCTTTATGATCGTAACTGTTCGGGGCATTCCTTGTTCTGCATTCAGTTAAAATCTTGGTGCTTCCCAGATAAGGCATAATTCTGTCTGAGTAATATGGCGAGAGGTTGTTAGGCAGATATTCATTGAAGTCTTTGACATACATCATAACCGCCAGATTCATCTGCTTCAGATTGCCTGCACAAGATGTTTTTCTTGCAGAGATCAGGGAGCTGTTCAACGCTGGCAGCAGCAATCCGGCGAGAATCGCAATGATTGCAATCACAACAAGAAGTTCAATCAGTGTGAATTGCCGTACAGAAGTTTTTTTGTTTGTCAGTCTCATGGGAAGAAAACCTTTCACTTTGCGCGTTCAATTGTTATTGATATGTTTTTCAGTTCCAGCTTTGTATCAGGGAATGCGTAAAACATCGGACGGAATACAGCCGGGTTCTGTCCGGGACGGTTTTTGACAATAAAGACCGTCTCCATCTCTGTAAACTGATCCGGTGTTTTCAACATAGTCCGTTTGTGTTCCAGGAAGGAATATCCCCTGACCGTATCATAAAAGAAATACATTCCGGGAGCAAAAAGTCCTTTTCCTTTCACGGAATAACGGACAGTGATCTTATCGCCATTCTTGCACGGGAACTTATTCTTGTGCAGAAGATATCTGTATCGCTTGAGATCCGGCATTTTTGTTCCGAAATCCATGACCCCGTCCTGAGCGGAAAGTGCTGCTGTCTGACCTTTTCCAAGTAATTCCCACCACTGATCCGGGAATTTTGCTCCGGGCAATACACGGAACGCTCCATTGACTTCAATTTTTTCCTGGTTTGTCTGTTTCTGCGGGAGTTTTTCTTCCACCGCAGGAACCAGCGTTACAGAGATATTTTTCAGTTCCAGTTTTGTACCCGGAAACGCATAGAACATGGGCATGAATTTTCCGGGGATTTGGCCGGGTCGGCTTGTGACAGTGAAAACCGTTTCCATCTCTGTGAACTTGTCCGGTGAATTGAATTCTGTGCGTTTATGTTCCAGGAAGGACTGTCCAAGCAAGTCATTGTAGTAAAAATACATTCCCGGCGCAAAAAGCCCTTTCCCTTTTACAGAGTAGCGGACAATGAGCTTGTCGCCGACTTTGCAGGGATAACGTCTTTTGTGCAGAAGATATCTGTACCGCTTGAGATCCGGCGCTTTTGTTCCGAAATCCACGACACCATCCTTTACAGAAAGTGCTTCTGTCTGCGTTTTTGTGAGCAATTCCCGCCACTGATCCGGAAATTTTTCTCCGGACAATACCCGGAATGTGCCGTTGATATCAAATGCCTGCTTCTTTGTTTCCTGAGTGATATAGATGATTCCGGGTTTCAGCATGCCTTCATGGTAATCATTTGTATAAATGGGACTCCATGAGTAAGAGTTCAGTGCGCCTTTCTGGAAGTCTGTACGGTAAATGTTTGCACTGATCGTTTCTCCAGCCCGGATTGCCGGACCGTAGCCCGGAATTTTATCAAGAGGAACACAGACTTTCACGACCCACTTGTTTCCTGTCCGGACATTTTCAATTTTGATCACATCGGATCCGACTTTCTGTTTTCTCGGGGCACCATGGATCACTGTTCGCACGTTGATTTCGCTCTTGCCTGACGGTGCGGCAGAAATCTGGAAGTAATCTGAACCGGCTCGTTTTGCAAGGAAAATTTCCATATTATTTTCCCAGAAGGGGGCGCGTTCTGCATTTTTCAATGCAGTTGTATTATTTTCTTCATAACGGATGTACAAATATTTATCGTCAGAAGCAATACGGATATCCGGCTTCCAATTGACATCTTCCCCGTCAAGCGTGCGCCATTCTTTCAGCGGAGCAGCCTGTTCAAAGGAGACTTTGGAAAGATCCCCGTTTGCGGGGGCGATCCGTTTCGTCATTCCCTGAGAGATGGGCTTGTTCCGGTTTCTCTCTCTGCGTTCAAAATCTGCACGGCCTTCCACAGCCTGTTTCCAGATGTGATTGAAGAAGCGTTCAACTCTGGCACGTTCTTCCGGAGTGGAAGCTGCTTTCCGGGCTTCGTCGATATATCCCTGAAGCATCTTCATCCGTTCCGGTGTACCGTAATGCCAGTTTTTGCGCTCGGTCTGATATCCGTAAATATAGGATCCTCCGATCACTTTGTTTCTGGAACCCTCGCTCATATTGGCAGGATCCCAGCAGATTTTTTCCAGCTGTGAATAGAATTTTCTCATTGCCGGACCGGCTTTGCCGTAATAACTGCGGAAGTAATCTTCGATGATCTCATCCGTATTTGCAGAAGCATCATAGGTGATCCGGGATGCAAGATAACATTCCAGAACGTGGTGCTGGATATTGATCTCTCCGAACCATCCCTTGATCCCATCCTGTGCAAATTCTTTCATGTATTCCGCAGTTTTCCACGGATAAAGGAACGGGAAAAATTTGTTGTACCGGTAGATGATTGTCGCTTCTGACCACGGTGAAAGCATATAGGTCCAAACCATCAACGGACGGTTTTTGATCTCTTTTTTGACCCATGTTTTGTAAACTTCATGCTGACGGGCATAGATACCGGGGTGATAATAAGCCTGCAAACTCAGACAGATCATGACAGCCACGGAGGGATGCAGTTTTGTTTTCGGGTAAGTTCCGCCACCGCTGTAACAGAGCGTGGAGATCCCGCTGTTGGGATCTTTCTTGGAAATCGCTTCTGCAAGACGGTTGATGAACTCATAACGGAGTTCCACATAGGGCTTTTTCTTGATATAAGCCTGACAGTTGGCGCATTTACAGAAATAGTTGTTGTCATCTTCCTGGAAGGCATAGTAATAGGGCTGACCTTCCATTCTGGGACGCCAGCCGTAACTGCCGGGGACCCGTTTTCCTTTGAGAGATTCCAATGCTTCCCAGATGAAATAATCCAGAGTTCCTTTCTGAGTGAGGCACAGCTGGGGCGGCAGATCGGGATCATCCGGATATTCCGGTCCGATGACAGCGGCAAGTCTGCCTTTATACCCCTGCGCAAACAGTTCATGACGTTTTTCTTTGAAGAGAACAGCTCTGTCTTTGGATTTTGCTTTGCCCCAGTACCGGAAAAAGATTCCCCATGTACTGTGATTGGAAATTCCGTACATCGTGTTCAAACGCCAGCGCAGGAACATCATTTCATAGTCGCGCTTCATGCCGTTTTCGATCTTGTAATTGGCAATCGCACGGAAGGCATCGAAGCTGGGCGCACGGTATCTGCGGAACGGTTTTACTTTGACCGTTGCCCGCTTTGTATAGGTCATACCCAAATCACCGGGACCGTAATAATGCAGATTCAGAGCATCTTCGATGAAGTCATAAACAGCATAGGTTGTGGAACGGTAATACCAATCCCGTTTCGGGAACGTGTACCATTTTGCATAATCCACTTTCCCGTAATCTTTATTGTCGTTCCCCATGAGGAAAATATTATTATCTTTGTAATCAACAAGATAATACTCTTTTTTCAGCTCCTTATCCGGAAAACCTTTCTTGAGACTTTCGCCGGATTGACCGACATAGATCAGAACCTTTTGTTTCCCGGACGGAGTCGCACGGATCTCCACATCACAGGAGGCAATTTTTTTCAAGGCATACTGCAATTCCAATGCTGCAAATTGGGCAGAACGGACAGGTTTGTCTCCTAAAATAATTTCACAGTTAGGTTTCCCATCCTGTATCAGAACGATTTCTTCCGCTGCCGAAACCACTAAAGTCAGCAGCAGAACTGTGAGCAGAAAAAATCTCTTCAGCATAAGGTTGCATTACTCCCGGTGATTTTATGAACAACGCAGGCATCCTGTAAGAAGATACCTGCGCTATTTATTTTTATTGCTTGTTTTTTACTTGTCCCAGCTGGTATTTCCGAGGATACCATCGTTGTAGAACGTTGGTGCATAGCCATTTTCAGTGAAGATTCTGGCTGTGAGAGCCAGCCGCTCCATGTGATCCGGAATGTAGTTCGGATAGCTTGGGAAGGTGTACTGCTCATGGCTTGCATAGTTCATGGCTTCCACACCGTAACGTTCGGCTGTCTTCAGGTAAGCATCCATTTTACCGGGGATCTCTTCAAGCGGAACAAGGTTTCCGCAGATGGTTCCGCGGAAGAAGATCACGTCGAGAGTCGGATCATAGTATGCAAAATGACGGGTCAGGTAATCGGTTTCTTCCGGATAGTCATAGTGCATCTTCAAGCCTTCGGTGGAAGCTGCTTTATCCTCACCGGAGAGGGACCGCGCCTGAACCTGCTGCATGTTTCCGCCGGACTGCCGGTCCTTGAGGCTGGGTCCGCCCATGACTCTAGCGCGGAAGTTGCTGGAGTAGCAGCGGGTTCCGCGTCTGATGATCTCCTGCGCAGCTGTGGGGTGAATGTTTGCCCAGTGGATCACGATCGGCGGAATGAATGCGTTTTCTCCTGCAAAACGGTAGATTTCATTCTGGATCAGATCATAGTCATTTCCGATATCTTCAGCAGATGCTTCCAGATAGGGTCTGTCGGGAAATTCACTGTAGGAATGGAAAGAGAATTTCAGCCAGTCGGAGTTGTCCTCAAATTCAGATTTCCAGATATCCGGCATATCTTTGAGCAGGAACCCATCCTTGTCATGATCGTTCCGGTAGAACGCATTGAGGGTGACTTTGAAGCCGTATTCATCGTGGATCTTCTTCAATCCGGCGAGATAAAAATGATCGAAAGCACGCTGGGGACGCTGGCGTGCCAGTTCGGTGAACACAAAACTGTGGTCATCGATATAGCAGTTGTAGCGGCGTGTGGATTTTTTATCCCAGACCAGCACGATGGATTGGGAATATTCTCCGTAGGGTGTCGTGACGGACGCCGTAACCTGATTCAATTTCTGTGTCAGTTCGATTTCTGCAGAGAAGAGTCTGCCTTCCATAACAGCCGGAATGCCGTTGACTTTCACGGGCTGACCGCTGTCAGAAATTCCGCTGACGGTGATTTTCAATGATTTTTCTGTTTCGATTCCGTGATTGTGGTTCAGGATCGCTCCCTGACGATGACTTGAGATCTCAAGCATGATAAAATTCCTTTCTGGTTGAAATGGTGTATTCTGTAATAAATTCTGCCTTAATATAGCATAAATTCGGAAGCAATTCAAATAAGGGCAATTTCAAAAGTTTTCAAAGTTGCCAAATCTTTTAGATTGTTTCATCTATACGGAACAAATCCGTAAGGATAGGCAACGATTGCACCCCATTCTGTATGATCTTTCCAGGGAAGTTTTGCAAGCGTTTGGGTATATACCTTTTCCGGTCCCTCTGGTGAAACATGGAAATCACCCCACAAAATGTTGGCTTTTCTATTGTGACGGAAACAAAGCAGCTTCCATGGTTCCCCTTTGGGCAGTTCAACATGACCATAACCGCGAAAATTAAGATTGTTTTGATTCTGGTTATACCAGCCATCAGCATTGACAAGTGTACTGCTGGGGGATTTCAATTTTTTGACAAAAGCGGAGTTTGTAAGTTGTTCTCCAAAAGCCGCTGCATTATAGGGATAAGAACAACCGTATGCAGTTACCTCTCGTACAGCATTGGGTGTTTTGGTCGCCATCGTTGGACAGAACACCCAATCAGGGCATCTTCCGATGTCTTTCTTATATCCGTAATAAGGTGCAATTACAGATACCCAATAACGTACAGCAGGGGTATTTATCGGACGGGAAATCGGAAAGAAACCATCATAATCCGATTGATATTGAGAGAAATTCAAGCCCAGTTGTTTTAAAAGGTTCTGGCAGGATGAGGTTCTGCCTTTTTCCCTTGCGCTATTCAATGTCGGTAATAACATTCCTGCCAGAATTGCAATAATCGCAATCACGACAAGGAGTTCGATCAAGGTAAATCTACGTCTTGCAGCACACATAATGTTGAGTCCTTTCTTTAATACTTGAGCTTTTCAACAGAACCTGACATAAGGATGTTTATGCAAGGTTCGTTCATAACAACATCTTTTCCGGTTTTCGTTTATCCTGAATCCATGAAGACTTCAAGCAAAAGTCTTTATGGATTCAGCTATCAACTTAACAAAAAATAAGCTGTTTTATAACCAAAACAGGTCATTCAGCTGTGATCAAATTCTCTGATATCGGCATCAAATCCTGTTTCCCACGGATAGTGAATTGTGAGTTTTTCGCCCTTTCTGACGGCTGATTCAGCAGCATAAATTCCGGGCAGAGTCATGCGCAATCCCTCTCTGAGCGATATCGGAAAGTCTTCTTTACGGAGGAATGCCTGGAACATGTGATCCAGCAATGCATAATCAGCTCCGCCATGTCCCGCAGCAAGAGGATTCCCGATATATTCCTGCGGCAGCATGCCGATCGGAAGTTCTGTCAGTGTTTCTGTTCCATAAAGTTCTGTGGAATCAAAGCGTGTGATCCCCGGAGTATCTGCACGGGAATCGATCCGTTCATAATATCCCTTTGTACCGAAAACACGGTAGGAATGAGGTCCGATGAAAGCACGGCATTTTCCGTTCCGGATCAAACGGATCGTCACACCGGATTCTGTCTGGAACAGCGCCGCCATCATATCATCTCTGGTATCGGAAGGATCGACATGCGCTCCGGTTCCAAGACAGATGGCATAACGCAGATCTTCTTTCAAAATACGGAGCAGCGGTCCGAGGGAGTGGGTGCAATATCTGATCGGCGGCAGAGTTTTCCGCCAGGGGCTGTGTTTTGTCAATTCTTTGCTGTCGATGGAATTAGGACGGGAACAGTGAATGTATTCTGCCTCCATGTAGTATGGTTCGCCCAGCAGACCTTTCCGGTAAAGATCAACCATGGCATTGATAAAGCCCCATTCATTGGGATTTGCACCAGTCATCAGCTGAGCCTGTGATGCCTGTTCCGCTTCCCAAAGCAGTTTTGCCTCCCGGAGATTCGCAACGGAAGGAATATCTGAAAATACATTGATATTCCGTTTCAATGCCTTGATACAGAAATCGGCATGAACATCCGCCCCGGTTTCCACCAGCATGATATCAAACTGATTTTCATCCAGCATTCTGGTGTAATCATCATAAAATTTTGTTTCCGGGAACTGATTTTTCATAGAATCATTCTGCAGCCACTGCTGTTCATTCCACAGTTCCGGATCCAGATCACAGGCTGCTGTCAGTTCCACAAATTCAAACGCATTTTTTGCCAATGCCGCCATGTGACGTCCACGGTGACCAAGCCCGACAACTCCAACTTTGATTTTTTTCATGGTAACACTCCGTTTTTTCAGGTTTTTCTTAAAATAATATATTGACTTTTTGGGAAATAGCAATATTTTAAAATGTTAAATTCGAGCCAATTAGTGTGCAGAAACGGTATTTATACACAAAAAAAGGATAAAAAAGTGTCGTACGGAAAGCTTTACCATGAAGAGTACCGGATCAATCCGCATCCATTTGATACGGTTTCAGATTCCATACAGATTTATTGTGCGTTCCACTCCTGCTGGAAACCGGGATTCGTTGCAAGTCCCGGTGGAGGGCAATATGCGATCTATTCTCTGGTCAAAAGCGGACAGTATTGTTCCCTTGATCATTCCGGTCAAAAAAAATACTATTCCGGTCCTTGTTTTTCATACAGCCGGTCTCGCAAAAATTACTTGAAATCAGAAACATTGGGAACAGAGGAACTGGTCAGAAAAGTGATAATGGTGCATTTTACTCCATTTCATGAGCTGATATCTTCCCATTTTCTTCCTGCTGTGTCAGGTTCCCTTTCTCTATCCGAACCGGACAGGATCGAGTCTGTTATGGATCGTTTTTACGAAGAACTGGGGAAAGATTCCCCGGACCAGGCTTTGCTTTCAGGACTGTTTGTGCAGCTGTTGCAGGAAGTTGTTTTTCAGCAGAAGAAAGAAACATATCCTGCTCTGCTGCATAATGCACTCCGTTATATTGCCATGAATCTCAATGACCCTGAACTTTCCCGGGAAAAAATCGCACGATCCTGCGGAACGAGCATCCGGACCCTGGGGCGTCTTTTTACGGAACAGATCGGCATTTCCGTGATTCAATATGTGATCAAACAGCGATTGCAGCAGGTCTGCGGTATGCTGGCACTGTCACGGTTTTCCATCAAAGAGATCGCACCCCGCTGCGGATTTCAGAGCGCAGGTTTTCTGACGGCTCAGTTCCGTCAACATTTCGGAACAACACCGAAGCAGTACCGGAAACAACTTTTTGAGAAGGAGAATGCAGAAAAATTCTGATTGTTTTCCTGCTGTGTTGTTTCCGGTAATACCCGGCAGCATTTATTGACAGTTTTTTAGGCGTACTAAGTCAATAAAGACTCCATTCCGGTTTTCTGGAAAAACATTTCCGGATGGCTTCCATATCAAATTTTTCACTCCGGTTGTAACAGTAGATCCCGTTCTCTTCCTGTTCGATATCCGTAAGCTGAGTATAGCAGTAACCGGAATATCGTCCTTCTTCGACGAGATAATACGTCAAAGCAGTGATCCGTTCTTCACATTCCTGCCGGGAAAGGTTTTCTTTGTTGTATCCCCAGGAGTTCTTTGCATAAGGTTCTTTCCCTTCCGGAATATAACGGACCCCGCCATATTCATCCACGATATACGGCTGCCCGTCATAGAGATTTTCTTCCAGTTTCCGGAAGGACATGCAGACAGGAACTTCTTCGCCCTGTTCTGCAAGGTTTTCGACGGTTTGTGCGTAGATATGGATCGTCCAGAGATCCGGTTTTGCATGGATATAGCCGGAGGTATCGTTCACCGGGCGGGTGGGATCCAGTCTCTTGGTCAGATCCACTATATCGCTGACAAATCTGCGGTGTTCTTCGATATCGTAAGGAACTCTTGCTTCATTGAACGGAGTCCAAGCAACGATAGAAGGATGGTTCCTATCCCGTTCTACAATACACTGCCATTCTGCCAGATAGTTGCGGAAACTGCGCTGATAATCCGGATTTGTTGCAGGGTGCATCGTCTGCCAGAAACTCATGCCCCAGTCCGGATATTCAGCCCAGGTGAGATATCCCAGTTTGTCTGCCCAGTAGTGGAACCGTTCATCAAAAATCTTCTGGTGAAGTCTTGCTCCATTGAATCCAGCCTGCATGGAAAGTTCAATATCCCGCTTCAATGCTTCATCGGAAGGTGCTGTCCAGATCCCGTCAGGATAGAATCCCTGATCCAGAACAAACCGGAAGAAGATCGGCTGATTGTTCAGATAACAGCGGTTGCCTTCGATATGGATCTTCCGGAGTCCGGCATAGGATCTGACTTCATCGAGAACAGTTCCCTTTTCATCCGTGAGCCGGTAGATCACATCATAGAGAAACGGGTTTTCCGGATTCCATTCTTTCGGATTTTCCAGTTTCAGCGTGACTGCATTGGAGGTGCCTGCTGTGATGGAGGCAGAAGCTGCTTCCGCAGAACCGTCAAGCAGTGTTACAGAGAAACGGAGATTTCTGGTGCAGCTGTAAAAGACCGGAAGAAAAGTGAACGTACCATTATCATAATCCGGGAGGATCTGACAGCTTTTGATCCCGTTCGGGTGAACCGCTTCCATCCAGACCGTCTGCCAGATCCCGGTCGTGCGGGTGTAACTGCAGCCTCTGGAATCGTACCACGGACTCTGTTTCCCAAGGGGCTGGATGCCGTCTCTGGCATAATCCTCCACCCGGACAACCAGATTATGAGAAGAACCGCACTTGACGAACTTTGTCAGGTCGACAGCAAATGGAGAGCAGCCGCCGGTATGACGACCCGCTTCTTTGCCGTCAAGGTAGATCACACATTTGTAATCAACACCGCCGAAGTGAAGAAGGATCCGTTTGCCTTCCCATTCAGCCGGGATTGAAATTTCACGCTGATACCACATCATTTCGATAAAATCTGTGAATCCGATCCCGGAGAGTTTGCTTTCGGGGCAGAACGGAACCCGGATCTTCTGATCAAATCCGGTCGATTCATGCCAGTTTTTGAAATCACCGCTGCGGGAGAAATCAAAAACTGGCATGAATCGACCG
>SUVT01000128.1 GCA_015061845.1 Lentisphaerota bacterium | reverse complement strand
GAAAGGTCCTTTTTCCCCTCCTCAAACTCCACCCCTTTTTTCCAAACCTTTTTGCGGCATTCCGATTTTTACGATGTAAAAATCGAAATGCCATCTTAAAGTTAAAATAGCAGGGGGAACAGCGCTAAATTTTTTAAGAAGATCTTCGTTCTTTTACCGCCCCGATTTCTTATTCAGATAAACCGGCATCCTTGAAATAAGGCAATAGCGCATCAGCCCAGACTTGATAACCATCTTTGTTCGGATGACATCCGGCATCTGCATACAAAGCCAGATTCTGGGAGCCGTCTTCTTTCAGGAATTTTTCTGAAATATCCAGAAATTCCATATTATTCTGCTGATCCACAAAGGTTTTGACAATCGCATTGAGACCGTTGATTCTTGGATCGAAGAAATCCCGGGCAGGTCCGCGGGGGAAAACAGCCATAACAACAATTTTACTTTCCGGACAATATTCCCGGATTTTTTTCAAAACGGCAATCGCACCTTCTGCCGCAGCTTCAGCTGTATCGCCGTCATAATTGGAAGAAACGGAGAACTGATTGGTTCCGATATTTGTAACGATCAGTTTCGGATTCTGCCCTTTTAATTCTCCGTGTTCCAGACGCCAAAGCATATTCTGGGTCCGATCGTAACCGAACCCGAGATTCAGCACCTTGTATTTTGCAATGTCTTTCTTCCAGTTTTCGATTCCGATATCCCGCAGACCGGGACCATCGCCGCTCCAATTGTGGCAGATGGAATCGCCGATAAAGACCAGTTCAAACTGATTCTCCGCCTGTAAACGGAGAATCTTTTCATGCTTGGCATACCAGTCGTAACCGTCTTCTTCGATCTTCGGGATCGGAATTACTGTTCTGGAAGACATAGTCAGACCTCAGCGGAGGTTCAGTCTTCCGCCGGCGAGGATGATACGGATATCTTCGTCGGTCAGATTGTATTTCAGACGGATCTGCTTGGAACCGTTGACAACCGCTACGATCTCTTCGCGATTTTCCAGAGCCTTGCGGACATCGGAGATCTGAATGGAATCGCCTTCTGCAATGGCATCATAATCTGCGCGGTCAACAAAGATCAGCGGAATGATACCGAAGTTCACAAGGTTTGCTGCATGGATGCGTTCGATTGCCATAGCGATCACAGCTTTCACACCGAGATACATGGGGCAGATGGCAGCATGTTCGCGGCTGGAACCCTGACCATAGCTGTCACGACCAATGATGAAACCGGCTTTTCCTTCGTCGCGTGCAGCCATTGCGCGCTGTGCAAAGGTGGGCTTTCCGGCTTCATTGAAGCGTTCAAACACGACTTTTGCATATTCAGGAATGTTGCTGCGGTGCTTCAGATGAATACCGGCAGGCATGATGTCATCGGTACTGGTTTTATCCGGAGTTTTGATGAGAGCAACACCGCTCAAATCGGCAGGAAGAGCTGTATTCACAGGAGGTTTGCCGATGGTGGGCTTACGGATGATCTCAATTCCTTCTCCGTCTGCGGGAGGTTCAATGATCATAGAATCGTCAATGAGGAACTCTTCCGGATCGTTGATTTCAGGATATTCGATTCCGAGAGCAGACGGAGCTGTGAATGTTCCGGTGAGAGCTGCAGCAGCTGCAACTTCGGGGCTGACGAGGTAAGACTGGTCGCCCTTTGTTCCGGTACGGCCGGGGAAGTTCCGGTTGAAGGTACGGAGAGTGACCGTTTCGTTAGCGGGGCTCTGTCCCTGACCGATACAGGGTCCGCAGCCGGCTTCCAGGATTCTGGCTCCTGCGGAGATGATATCAGCCAAAGCACCGTTACGGGAGAGCATTTCCAGAACCTGACGGCTTCCGGGAGCGATCGCAAGGGTGACATCCGGATGGATCTTGCGTCCCTTGAGCATGGCGGCAACCATCATGAGGTCACGGTAGGAACTGTTGGTGCAGGAACCGATGATGCACTGTCCGACTTTGATACCGGAGAGTTCTGCAACGGTCTTGATATTGTCGGGACTGGAGGGGCATGCTGCCAATTCTTCCAGAGTTCCGAGATCGATTTCGATGAGCTTATCGTATTCTGCATTGGGTTCAGCGGTGAGTTCGACCCAGGAATCGCCTCTGCCCTGAGCTTCGAGAAATGCTTTGGTCATGCCGTCAGAGGGGAAGACACTGCAGGTAACGCCCAGTTCTGCGCCCATGTTGGTGATAGTTGCGCGCTGGGGAACGGTCAGAGTGGAAACACCTTCGCCGAAATATTCCACCATGCAGCCCACATTTCCTTTTGTTGTAAGGATGGAAAGCATCTTCAGGATAACATCTTTCGCTGCGACCCAGGGACGGAGTTTTCCGGTGAGTTTGACTCCTATGATCTTGGGGTAAGCCATGCGGAAGGGCTGACCTGCCATAGCGAGAGCGACATCAAGTCCCCCTGCCCCGATCGCCATCATACCGATCCCGCCGCCGGTGGGAGTATGGGAATCGGAACCCAGCAAAGTTTTTCCGGGGATGCCGAAGCGTTCCAGATGGAGCTGGTGGCAGATTCCGTTACCGGGACGGGAGAAGCGGATTCCGCGGGAAGCTGCAATGCTCTGAAGATAGAGATGGTCATTGCGGTTTTCGGGTCCGTTCTGCATCATATTATGATCGACATAAGAAACGGAAAGTTCGGTTGCGACTTTTTTTACGCCCATAGCTTCCAGTTCGAGGTAAGCCATAGTTCCGGTTGCATCCTGAGTAAGAGTCTGGTCGATGCGGATGGCAACGGGTTCTCCGGCGACATGGGAACATTCGCCGACGATATGTTTTGCGAGGATTTTCTGAATAAGAGTGTTAGAAGCCATTTTCAAAATACTCCGGTTGAGAGTTCAGGAAATAAAAAAAAGGGACGATCCGAGCGGAGCATCCCTTGAGGTAACATTTCTGAATACGAAAGCTGATCAATCGATCGGCTTGGTTTTCGGAAGACCGCTGAGAACCTTCTGACCGGGTTTCCAACGACCGTCTTCAGTAAGCATGTTGATGCGTTCGTATCTCTTGAGAACGTTTCTTTTTTTCCGGATCTTGCCGGAAGCCTTCAAGCTGGGATGTCTGGACATGTTATCAACTCCTGTTGTTAAATTAAGTTTCAAGATCTATAATATACTCCCGTTTAAGAAAAAGTCAAATACTCTCTGATGCTTTTTTCAGAAAATCAGGACTTTTTTTATGAATATTTTTCAATCCATCCAGAAGATATTCCGAAAAAGTGATTATTCTTTGAAAAAAAGCATCAGTGTTTCTCTGGTTGATCTGATGCTTTCCAGAAGATTTCTCATCAACAGTCAACCGATTCTGCGGGAACATGTTCTCCGTTTCTGCCGGAAAAATTTCAAACAACGATTACCTTAAATTGTTTAATGCTTTCTGAGCCCCTTCATGCCCCAGTTCGGCAGCCTCCTCATAATATTTTCTAGCCATCTGGGGAGTATAGTACCGATGATAATACCACCCAAGCGCATACAAGGCTATTCTCCGAACCAATTTATCATTACTTTTGGTTGCGGGTAATATGATTTTTGCGGCCAAATTATGATTATCCCTATACGAATAATGAATCTTATAAGTATTGTTCAACAATAAGAGAGCACAGTTTAAAGCCCCCTTTTCGTTACCATTCTTAGCTGCACATTCATAAGCCATATACGCCAATGAAAAGTCTTGTTTTTTTTCAAAATTTTGACCTACCGTGATTCCATTCATACCGTTCTTATCAAGAAGTTCTCCCGGAGAAATGATAGTTTCAGTATTACGTTTTTCACCATTTTGAAGGAATTTAGAAATACCTTTTGTATGCCGGGGATAAAAATACCTTGAAACCCATTCAAATCTCTGACTGACATTCTCGATATTGATGTATGGATCCTTTGCATACATATCTTTTGCTCTGGAAACATTCATGGGAACACAAAGGCTCCATTGATTCCAATTGTCGGGACGCAAGTCAATAACGATTGCCTCACACCCATCGATCCACCAGGAGGAAACCCGGCAGCATCTGATATATTCATTAAGAAATATCGTATAAAATACTGAGTTCTCATCTTTATGTGAACTTTTGATTCGCAATAAATACGAGGTATTATTTTTTATCGCATGCAATTTGCCCACATCGAAATCAGATTTTTTTCCATAGAACTTTTCTCCGGATGCATCATTCGATTTTAACAGAAAAACAATGAAATCATCATCAGACTCTTTCTTTTCTTTCAAGCCCACATCCTTAAATATCCTCCGAATCTGTGGTATAGAAACTTTTCTGGGCTCAAAACGCCTGTATCCATTGATAATGAGATGATCCATAGTATTGGGAAATCCAGCTTCCTGAATTTCAAAAATATAACCGAGAGCAGTTTTTTCGATTTCTTTTTGCAGCGTATCCGTTCTATCTGCCCTGAGTTCCTCCGGTGTCATTACTTCATATCTCCGTTTGATCTCCTCCGTTTTCGATTTAATATCGTTTTGCAGGTCGTAGATTCTGGAGATAACACTTTCAACAGTAATGACGGACGAATTTGTATGTCCTGCAGAATTATATGCAGTCTGGTAATCGTTGTTTAATTTGTCGATTTGAGATTTGTAATGTTCTATCGCCTTAGCTTTGTACCTATCGTCTCCTTCTGCTAAAAATTTATCAAAATCTGCTTTTAAGCGTTCCATTTCCGGTCTTTGTTTCAACTCTTTTTCAGCATTTTTTTTAGCAGCCGCATTACGCTCTAATCTATTAGCAAAGTTTTCAAAATAAGGATTATTAAAAATAGCAGCAAGAGCCCTCCATCCTGCAGGAGAGAATAATACAGATATGAAGATAACAGTAGCAAACAAAACAATAAAAATCTTCAATTTCTTATTTTTTTTTGAGGGATGGATAGGGACTGGCTCTATCGGCTGTATAGTCTCAGATATTTTTTCAGTCTCAGATATTTTTTCAGTCTCAGCCAATTTCTTTTCATCCATACTTTACCTCCAGTTCTTTGTATGCTTCAGTTTTTTTATATCTTTGCTGTTATTCACCATAAAAGCATTAATTATGGTAAACAGTACAGGTAATTTATCATTATTATTCCAGTTTGTCAAATAAAAGTCATATATTTATTTTCATTAGTTTTTCTGCAAGCACATAAAAAGAATCGTATACGGAATATACGGAGAATAATAAAAAAAGTCAGTTTTTTATAAAATCTCAAACCAACAACTTTTATGAATTTCAAAAAAATGCCAGATGTGTTTACACGTCTGCTTCAAGACATAAAAAATTTTCAAAAAAAATACTTTTGGATAAGAATTTTCATTTTATTTTTACTTGAATTTCGTATCCAATGTTTTATATTACAAAAGTAGTTTTTATAATTCAGGAGACCGATATGGAACAAAGTGATAAAGAAAAAGTACAGGAAAATACTGCAACAAAAAAGAAGTGCTGTAAAAAGAAGTCTATCAGAAAAACCATAAAAATACTTTTTGCCTTGACGATCATGAACACTCTGATCATAGCAGCATGTCTTATTTTCTTGTGTACCTACAAACCGAAAGTTCTCCTTCTCGGCGCAGCGGGGCAAGAACAACTCCAAAAGAAACAAAAGATGAATTCTTCAAAAGATTCCTATGAGCATAAGGTAAAGACGAGAACCGCAAAAACACAAATAAGAATGCTGGAAGATGCGCTTGTTGCTTATAAACTGGATATGGGAGAATATCCATCAACAGAAGATGGTTTGGATGCCTTGATAAAAGCTCCGGCAAAAGGCGAAAAATGGAAAGGACCCTATCTCAAATCACCTGTTCCGAAAGACCCCTGGGGAAATTATTATATTTATGTAAACCCCGGTATACAGGGAGATTTTGAATTGAAGAGTTACGGTGCGGATGGAGAGTCCGGCGGCTTCGGAACGGATGCAGATATCACAAATTATACTATAGATTGATCTATCTATCCGGGAAGCATCATATATTACAGAGTTCACTTCTTACAGAAAACCATTTATTTCACGAAAAAATAATTTGCAAAAACATCTGAAGTATGATATATTATCTGCTCCCCGTTTTCAGGGGAAATAACTACATAACAGGAGAATGTTCGTGTTTTCAGAAATGTTTTTGCCGCTGGCAGTAATGGCAGCCTCCGGCGCAGGAGCATGGCTGTGCGGTGAACGGAAAAAATTAGCCGCCGGCATCGGAACAACAGGCCTCATCCTAGGAATTTTATCTTGGGGTTTGCTGTTAATTTTCAACTTTGAAAAATTTTCATCAACCATTGGCATCTGGGCGATCCCGATATTGGTTCTCGGGTTATGCGGAGCGGTTCACTCGCTGGCATATCTGAAAGGACACGGGGACGAACGCAGCAACCTCTATTACCTGTTTTATAATATAACAGTTGCCTCAATGCTTGGTGTTCTGCTTGTCAAAACCCCAGTGCATTTTCTGGCATTCTGGGAATTTATGGGACTTGCCAGTTTTGCGCTTGTTGCATTCGATTTCAAGTCCGGAAAAACACGGGATGCCGCATGGCTCTATCTGTTGGTGTGTGAAGCGGGTTCTCTGTTTCTGATCCTGATGTTCCTTGCACCGGAACAGAGTATCATGCGATTCGTTTTCGGCTTGTTCGGGTTCGGATTGAAGATCGGTTTTCCGCTTTTGCACATCTGGCTTCCGCAAGCACACCCTGCGGCACCGGCTCCGGTTTCCGCTCTTATGTCAGGCGCAATGATCCCGCTGGGATTCTATGGACTTCTGACGTTCACCCTGAATCAATGTACGTTCCATCAGGGTGCGGGGATCGTTCTTCTTGTTCTTGGAGCGGTCGGGGCTCTTGGCGGAATTCTGTTCGCCCTTCCGAAAACGAACATCAAAGAACTGCTTGCTTACTCCAGCATCGAAAATATGGGGATCATCTCAATGGGATTCGGGCTTGCATTGCTGAAAGCCAATGATCCGGAAAACCCGATTGTCTACTTCGGCTTGGCAGGAGCAATGCTCCACATCGTCAACCATGCCTTCCTGAAAGGCGGTCTTTTCCTTGGAGCCGGGATCATTCAGAAAGCGACCCATTCACTGGAAATGGAAGAGATGGGGGGGTTGCTGAAACGGACACCGTTCAGCGGTTCTTTGTTCCTGATGAACAGTGCCGGGATCTGCGGTCTGCCGCCGTTCAATGGTTTTATCAGTGAATTTCTGATTTATTCGTCTGCCCTGTTTGCCATCTGTTCCGGAGAACTCTGCCTGATGATCTGCGGAGTTTCTGTTCTGATCGTTCTTGCTCTGACCGGAGGAATTGCAGCCGCAGCTTTTGCCAAACTGACCGGAGCTGTTTATCTTGGAGAACCCCGTTCTCAAAAAGCTGCCGAAGCCAAAGAACAACCCATTCTCATGACAATGCCGGTTCTCATACTGTTTCTGCTTTCCATCAGCGTTACACTCATGATCGGCTGGACCAGCCGCACCACGATACCTGCGTTGTTCATCGTCGCCGTTCTTTCTTCTGTATTTGTTCTTTTGAGTGCAGTGTTTTTCTGGATCCGCTTCCGTGTTCTGCCGGGCAGAAATGATGAAAAACGCGGCTGCACCTGGGATTGCGGCTACATTGCTCCGACCGCCCGGATGGAATATACCGGTTCTGCATTTGTTCAGCCGATTACAGATTTCTGTGCTTTCCTGATGAAGCCGCTCCGCAAGATCGTTCTTCCCAAGGGGATTTTTGCGAAAGAAGCAAGCTATGAATCTGAAACTGCCGATCCCGGGCTTGACCGGTTCTGGAACAAAATTTTCCATCTGTTCGCAAAACTGGCTGAAAAAATCCATATTCTGCAGTCCGGATATCTTCACTTATATATATTGATCGTAACCGTGGCATTGATAGCGATGCTGATTTGGGGACTGATGCTCCCCTGGAGCGGTTCCATTCTCGGAGGTGTACAATGAACCATACACTTTACTGGATTCTGTGGTTGGCGGCAACCTTTATTCTCTGTCCGATCCTGCCGGGGATCATCAACAAGGTCAAAGCATTTTTTGCCGGACGGAAAGGTCCCAGTATCTTCCAGCTTTATTACGATCTGTTCAAACTTCTGAAAAAAGGAAGTGTGATCAGCAATACATCCGGCGGGCTTCTGAAACTTGGTCCGTGTATCAGTCTTGCAGCGATCGTCACAGCAGCATGTCTGCTTCCGCTGGGGATCGTAAATTCTCCGCTCTCTTTTCAAGGGGATGTGATCCTGTTCTTCTACCTTCTGGGGACAGCCCGACTCGTTACCGTCTGGGGAGCGTTGGATACCGGTTCCAGTTTTGAAGGGATGGGTGCAAGCCGTGAAATGCAATTCTCTGCATTGGCGGAAGCCGCAATTTTCGGAGTGATCGGCTGTCTTGCCACTCTGACACGCCGGGGAGATTTGACAATGCTGCCCTCCACCGCATTCAGCAGCAGTATTCATTCCGTTGCGATCCTTCTCTGTGCGCTTGCATTTTTCATCATTCTTCTGATGGAAAACTGCCGCGTTCCTGCGGATGACCCTAACACCCATCTGGAACTGACAATGATCCATG
>SUVT01000127.1 GCA_015061845.1 Lentisphaerota bacterium | reverse complement strand
CTTGGAACGCATCTGTTCGGGGGTGTACGGCGCATAATAGAAAGAGTCTCTGACTTCATAAAACTCTGTCATGTTGACGGCTGTCCGCAGGAATCCGCGGTACAAACGCGCCAATGCCGTATGTTTGCCGGGGATATCTTTGAGCAGTTCGCAGCCGGAATCCCAATATTTCAGCATTTTATTGATGGATTTCAGAATCACCTTTACGCCGAACGGTTCGACGAATGAGAGATTTGTGATCCACAGCTCACGGTGTCCGCTCCGTTCAAAAAATTCCGGAACTTTTTTCGGCTGATACAGGAAAAGCGGCTGGGCGGGTCCGATGTAAAACGGTCCCTTGAAGTAGCCGGAAGTCTGATTGGAAAACGGATGATACTCCATGGATTCGTCAAAGAGTTTCCATGCGGCAAGGACATTTTCTGCGGCATTTTTTCCGAACTCGCAGACAGCCAGCCGTTTCAGCAGATCCTTTCCTTCGCCCATGGCGGTCATTCCGGCTGCCAGCTGGGAGAGCCCTTCATCGTTGAACCCGATGAATTTCCAGTTCATCAGGGAACCGGAGGCATTCTGCACGATCCGTTCAAACTTTTTCTGCCATCTGGTCATGACCGGAAGATAGGAGATGGAGTAACATTCCAGAGATGTCCCGCTTTCGCATTTTGCAAGGAACGGGATGCCGTTTTTCAATGCGGTTTCCCGCTGCTTGGCGGTTGCTTTGGAAGGTCCGATATTGCGGACGGAATAGTCGTAAATTGTGGCTGTTGCGCCCTCAACGGTAAACTCTTCATCGGTCTCAAAGTTTGCCATCAGACAGCAATCTGTGGAGAGATAAGAGATGAATTTTTCCGCAGATTTATCTGACCACGCGAAAATATTGTAGGTCCAGACAACGAATTTTGCTTCGGGGGAAGCCTTTTTGAGCGCGGCAGCGGATTCGTTGTACATGACTGCGGTTTCGTACTCAATATTTTTGCCTCTGCAGTTGGGGCAGGTGTCGGGCATGTTTGCGGTATGACAATGGAGCCAGCCTTCGCATCCGGCAATGGCAAGGATCCCGCCCAGATCCGGAACGGAGGTGAAAAGATTGGTCATCTGTTCCGCATAATATTTCCGTGCAAGGGGCTGAGAGGTACAGAGAACATAAAGGTCATCGGTGTTGACCATGCGGCTGCCGCGAATCTCCGGATGTTCCTGAAAAACCGCATGTCCGCCCCGGAGCGGCTGAAGATAAAGAGACAGATAAACATCCAAGCCGAACTCTTTAGCCCGTTCTGTGATCCAGCGGAGTTCTGCCAGATATTTCTCTGCCTGCGGATGCGTCATTGCCGGGAGCAGTGCGGAGCGGGTGAAGACCGACAGGTCAACATTGATATGAAAACCTGTATAACCCGCCGCAGCGATCCGCTGAAGATAATTTTTGTGATAGGTCTCAACCGGTCCCAGTTCAAACAGGGAATCGTCTTTGAAAATCAGATGAGCCAGCGCGGGATCAAGAGTTTTTCTGGAATCCCAGGATCCGGTTTTCAGGAAAGGAGCTTTTCTCAATGCGAAACGGGAACGCAGACGGTAGAGTGCCCGGGCAGCTCCGAAGGGTGTTGCCGCATGGATCGAGACTTTTTTTTCTGTGATCCGGATCGTATGTTTCCGGCTTTTGCCATCGGTGGAATCAACCGTAATTTCCAGCGGGAGTTTCGGTCCGGAGAAGTTTTTGAGAGAACTCTTCAGTAATTTTAAAGCAGAGTTTACTTGTATGGATGAGATATCGCCAACCGGACGGAATCCGGCGCAGGGAATCTCTTTTTCTTCCATAACAGCAGAGGGATCCGGTTCGATCGGAGGAATGGGGGAGGTCAGCCGGGTAAAGATTTTTTTACTTCCGGGAATCGGACCGTTCAGGAAAAGTTTTTTTGCGGAAAACATGATATATCCTTTAAGTTATTTGGTAATTTCCAAACTTTTTGCTCTGTTCCAAATCGGGGGGGCGTTCCCCTCTTTTCTCTTTTCAAACCTTTTTGCGGCATTCCGATTTTTACATTGCAAAAATCAGAATGCCATCATAAAGTTAAAGTTCAGTTTACCATGCCGATTGTAATTCTCTAAACTTTTTTAAGATGGCATATTAATTTTTTGTTTGCAAAAAATTGATATGCCGCAAAAAGGTTTGAAAAAGGTGATGGGGCTTGGGGAAGCGGAAAAGACTTTCCTCAAAAGTTTTTTCCGCTTCCCAAAATACCAACATTTATCGGAATCAGAGTTAAAAAGCCCGCAGAATGTTCTGCGGGCTTGTCATGTTCAAACCGAATTTTCGTCAGCGGAGTTTTGCGGAAAGATCAGGATTCTTTGCAAGTTCCTGAATTTCTGCATCTGTGAGAGCCTGATTGAAAATGGCGAAGTTTTTGAATGCACCGTTGGCAGAAGCCTGAATGGAACGGCTGCCGATCCAGATATCTTTTTTGGTCAGTGGCTTGCTTGCAACCTTGTGTTCCATGACTTTCACACCGTCGACCCAGAGGGCAAACTTATCTTTGTCCCAGTTGACAACATAGTGATAAGTCTTTCCGGTTTCAAAAGCGATATTTCTGGAATTATAGGTTTTTCCCTGATAGATGACCTGATAGCGGTAAGCATGTTTGTGATAAATATTGTAGCTGAGAGCGATCTGGGGTCTCCAGCTTCCATCTGTGGCGAAGAGATCGAACCAGCCGCAAATCACCTGCGGAGTACAGTTGAATGCAACCGCACCTGCATTGCCGAGTTCGGGAGTCATGACAGACAGAGAAAGTTTATCTGCTTCACGGAATTTTCCGGGTGCGACATAGGTTGTCGGTGCATGGATATTGGGATAAACAGAAGGTCCTTCCAGCATGGGTGCGGAGATGACAACATTCTGACCCTGGAACTTTGCCCGGATAGTTTCAGCCATCTGAGCCGGTTTGTTTCTTGCTCCGGCATCCAGTTTTACAAAATAACGGTTCCAGTTTCCGGTCAGAGCAAACTTCTGTTCCGGCAGAGCTTTGTCTTTGCCGCTGATTTTCAGGATCGGAGTTACAGAGAGAGTTCCGGAACCTTTTGCATAGAAAGAGAAGGTGTAAGAACCGCTCAGCATGGGCTGATGTTTGACGGGGGTGAGTTCCCATGTTCCGGAAAATTCAAGACCTTCCTGATTATAAACCCCGGCGACCTTCTTTCCTGCAACGGAGAAGATCTTGCCATCGGCGGGCAGGTAGTTGACAGCACCGCGTTCCAGCGTTTTTCCGCCGTGTTCAATGAGCAAACCGCCATTCCAGAAGCGGGGGGCATTGACAGCTGCTTCTTTGAAATCCGGGGTGAGAGCCGTAGACTGTCTGCGGTATTTTACCTCATTTGCAGCCGGCGTTCCCTTTGCAGAGAGAACGGTCAAATCTTTCTGCAGCGGCATGAATCTGTAAACTTTGTCTTTGAGTTCAGCCTGAACTCCCAATGTTGCGATCGCAATCGCACCGATCAGCAATCTTTTCATTTCTTTATAACCTCCAGTTGTTTGGTTGTTTTCATGTTTCCGAATTTGAGTTCTTTTCCGGTTCTGTTCACGATGACATAGTAGGTTCCGGAATCTGCTTTGATTTCCCAGACTGCAGAGAGGGGATGTGCCGGAGTGAACGGCACGCTTCTGACGGATTTTATCCGGGGCACTGCGCCGTTTTTCACGACATCAAACGCACAGGCGAACTCTGCACCTTTTCCTTCCTGACGGAGCAGAAGCATGGGACCCGGTTTGGGATTGTGACCGCGTCCGATCATGAACTTGGCAACCGTTGTTTTGTTGGGCAGCGCAAAGTTCAGATAGAGCTTTCTATCCGGTTTCAGGCGGACATCAAAGCCGCGCAGCTCGGTGGATTGCGGAATATCCACGTTCACTTTCAAACCGTCTGCAGCAGGGGCACAGTAAGAACTCTTTACATGTTTATAGCTGGTCTTCAGCTGTTTGTCGAACTTGCCGGGGACGTTGAATTCCAGTTTTCCGGGCTTTGTCCAGGGCTGCCACGGGTTGTAGAAGGGCCAGTCAAAGGTATGGGTTTTCCCGTCGATGGCATGAACCTTGTCACCGACAAAGATGATACCGTCGAAAATCGCCATGGCGCGGGAGAAGTCAATGCCGGGGTAGAGCCGGGATTCCGGATTTTCTGTAATCAGGAACGCAGGCATGGATTTTCTGTCAAGGAACGCAGCAAGGGTTGAGGGATTGGGCGCAGCATCTTTTTCGTCAACAACGATGGTATTGTGGGAAATGGTTGCTTCCATATCTGCGCCCGGATTGGTGTAGCCGACACGGTGGACTTCATGAGAGATCATCCCTTTTTCGTCGAACAGACGATAGCTCAAGCGGTCATGTTCCAGACGGTCCCAGCCCATGATCCAGTTGATTGCAACGGCACGGAAACCGTACTTGCTTCTTTCACGGAGCCATGCATAACCGTTGTTTTTCTGGAGTGCGCTGGGCAGATCAAGCGTATCGGGAACGGTTTTCGGATCAATCTCTTTGGGGAGCTTTTTGATCAGCTTCAAAGTCGGAAGATATTTTTCATCTTTGAAAAGTTCCCATGCCATAACGTAGGTATTGCGGAGAGTCGCTTCGGCAACGCCGTTGGGGGAGTTGTTGATTCCGTAGTCATAGATGGGTTTGAACTTCTTGCCGATGAGTTCGATCCCGGTTCCCCGCATTTTATCGGCAAACTTCAGCAGGGGCACAACGCCGTACCAGTGGTAGACCCCGCCTTCCAGCGCCATACCGTCAGCGGTGAAACCCTTGTCCTGAAAACTGTGGAACCCATGATCGCCGTAAAGTGCATCACCGAACAGGTTCTGTGCCCGGTTCAGGACAATTGCGGATGTTCCGTATGCAGTAATATGATGCAGCTGCATGTTGGTGAACTCAATATTATGAGTGTAAAGTTCTTTCATCAGCGGCAGGAAAATGGTTTCTTCGATGAGATCTATGTCGCGTTTTCCGAAGACTCCAGAGTTTTTGACTGCTGCATAACCTTCTGCACCGTCAGCAAGGAAGTAGCTGAGGTCAAGGGTCGTGAAGGTCAGACGTGATCCGCCTGAAGTGGAGGAGGGCGCCTGAGGCGGCAGGAACCGGAACCAGTAGGCATATTCCAGAAGAATATCCCGGATCTTTTCTGCATAAGCCTTGTTGCCGGTCAGTTTGTAAGCCTGTCCCATCCGCTTGAGGGCAGAGAAGGTCTGCTGATTGTGATGGTAAATGTAAGAAGCGGTCACATTCGGCATGCTGCTGATATCTTTTCCGGTTTTCCGGTCACGGACACGGAAGAAACTGAGAGCTTCCATTTCACGGGGCTTGAAGACTGCGCAGTATGCCGGGACGACTTGCGGCGGAACACTGAACGGTCTCGCAACATCTCTGTCTGCTTCGGCAATGAGTTTTTTCCTGTCAGCTTCCGTTTTGGGAAGATCCAGCTGATACTTGATTTCGGTCAGGGGGATCGTTCCCCAGACATAACGCGGACGGTATCCCATGAGGGGGAAGACTTCCGGGGCATCGGGGAAAATCAGTTTCGGAAGAACCCGTTCACTGTAAAGAACCGGGAGCTTTGCGGCATCACGTTTGCTGATGGAAAGTTCCAGCGGGATCGTCACCATTTCACGGGGCTTGAGTTTCAAACTCTTTTTTGTCCAGCTCGGCTTGAAATATTTGAGACCTTTTGTGTCAAGGACAAGGTCGATCTTCCGTTCGGAGGATTCCCGGTTGAACACGTTCAATTCATAACGCCAGACATAGCTGAACCATGTGGTTTCCAGTGTTGCTTTGATCTCATCGAAAGAGATATCGGCACTGCGGCGGATGAGTTCGATCGCATAAATTTCCGTTTCCCGGTCGGGGGGCTCGCCGGGTGTACGGCGATATTTCTTGATGAGAGAAATCTCCAGTTTCCGTCCGTCTCTGGGCTTTGTGCCGTGCCACCAGCCGTCGTCATCCAAACGAAGATCAAAGCGCAAATCGGTCACTTTATTCTGGGGAATATCGGTCTTGGAATACCAGCTGCGGAGCTGATCTTTGGAGGGATAATCCGTTATGCGGACCATCAGCCCGGAATTCGCCTTTGTGTTTTTCATGAGAACCCGGATCTCGTCGTAGTCATTGGGCATGATTTTGAGCGCATCAAGATCGAAGACGATTTTCTGCTGTTCTTTACTTGCCGGGATCTTCCAGAGCCACGCACCGGAGGAGAGCTTTTTCAAGCCTTTTCCGGTCAAATCAAACTTGTAACTTGACGGTTTCTGATCCTGCGGAACAGGTGCCGCCGTAACTGCTGCCAGAACTGCTGATGCCAGCAGCACAAAAAATTTTTTCATATAAAACGTCCTTCTATGTTGGTATTACAATCCGGGGTAAGCTGTGGCTGTATGACTGAAAACTTCGCCTAAATGAAAGTAAGTATTGAGCCGTTCAGACTGCCCTTTTTTCATTGCAGTGTGAAGGGTCGATTCATAGGAAGGAATACCGGAGTATGGTCTTGATTCAGCGTGACCGTCTACGAAGACAACATTTGCCCGTTCTTTGTGGATGAAATGAGTCCGGGTTGCATCTGTTGCGGTTTCTGATTCATTACCGCCCCAAGTACCGTGACCTCTGTTTTCGACCATCAGTCCGGATTTAGAGGCTGCTTTCAACTGAGAAACTTTCCGGATCGGAACATTGAATTTTGCATGATAACTTCCATGTATCATTGTCCCGGCAGCTATATAATTATTCATTCCATAGGTTGTATTGACTGTAGGTTTGTATTTTATGAGTGTTGCCGGACACATGGAGAGATTTTTGTTTACACTTCCATTAATGCCTTATACATTGAATCCTGCCAATGGTAACCGCTTGAAAAATATGCGCCGTAATTGATCCCCGTATTGGAATCTGTATGCCCCTTGAAGGGAAGAATATCATCGTAATCGTTGGCATATAACAGACAAACCGCTCCTGTCTGTTTGATATTGTTCAAACAACCCTTTGCACGCCCCTGTTCTCTTGCATTGTTCAATGCCGGCAGCAGCATTCCTGCCAGAATGGCGATGATAGCGATTACAACGAGCAGTTCGATCAATGTAAAATGTACTTTTTGTTTTGATTCCATAAACACTCTCTCTTTCCTGTTTTGTATGTTTATTGTTAATATACTATCCGGCTTATATAGAAATCCTCTTAAAAATCAGGACTCCAAGCCTAATATATGACATAGTTTTAAAAAAAACAACCCTTAAAACAGAGAAAAAGAGAAAAAAACAGTAAACTTTTTAATTTTTCCTCTTAAATAATACTTTTTATGGCAGTTTTCCGGGAAAAAAGAGATAAAAAGAGAGATGGAACTCTTATATAATACATTTTTTCACAAAGGGGATTTTTTCCAGCAGCATAACAATAAGAAGGCTCCCTGCAAAGTATCCGATTGCCAATAATGGAATGTAAATAAAAGGCGACGGGGAGAGAAAGATTTCACGAAGCCTGGCAGAGGATGTTACAGTCAGAAATACCGGATGGATCAAGTATATTCCGAAACACCGTTTTGCAACTTTTGCAATAATTCCTGCCGGAAGATGAAACGGAGTTTTTGTATTGAAATGATATTGGCAGAATACAAAAACAGCTGTCGCACATATAACATTCGGGAGGCTTATATTGTTATAAAATCCAGTCCCCCGGATATTGAAGTGATATCCGGCATAGCCATTGATTGCGACAGATGCAATCGCTGCAATGATTCCGGAAATATAAATCAGGATCCGTGTTTTTTTGCTCAGTTGTTGTGTTGAAAGCCAATAACCCAACATAAAATAACCGGAATAGCCGAAAATAAACGGTAATTCAAAACGGAGCAATGTCTGTTTGTAAAATTTTTCAAGACAGGGAACTGTTATCATAAGGTGAGCGAACGAAACGAAAATCAAAGAAAGAACCAAATAATAAATGATATATCGTTTATCTTTTGTAATCAAACGTAAAAATGGTGAAACGATATACAGGCCGCAAATCATGAACAGAAACCATAAATGTCCGGGTCCATCTGATAATTCCCGTTTGATCCGGGAAAAATCAAAAGAAAAACCATGATAAAGTTGGTGGTAACACGCAAAAAAAACAGTGCAGACAAGGTATATAGCTATAAATTTCAGAATTTTGGAAAAATACAATTTTTTCAGAGAGTATTCTTTGTCCGGATTCAGCAGAAAAACTCCGGACACCATGACAAAAATCGCCACGCAAGGTCTGGTCAATGAATTGAAGATATTACAAGCCTGCCACTCCATGGTTTTCGGATCCCCCATAAATTCCAGCGAAGCAATATGGGTTATGATGATTCCAAAAATCGCAATGATCCTTAATACATCCGTCCAGATGAGATGTACATTTTCTTCCTTTTGTGCCGTCACGGAAAAATTGCAATTTTCCGGAGCAGAGGCATTTTCTTTATCCATAATCATTTTCCATTTTGCAGAGTGTCGTACCGTTCTTTACAGATAATAAGAATACAATATCAATGTCAATTTGTCAAACTGTCTTTTCACTTTTTTCTAATATTTATTGAGGCAATTTCAAAAGTCTTCAAAAATGGCAGAAAATTCTTGTTGCGATCTGCAAATGGAGCGTTTTCGGTGGTTACCCTGTGGGTAGCCACGCTCAAACTACCATTTCCAACTCATCAACAATC
>SUVT01000126.1 GCA_015061845.1 Lentisphaerota bacterium | reverse complement strand
GGCTCGTGAAGAGTATGCCGCAGCCGGGAACCGTTCCAAACATTTCCCGGTTCTGATCCCCGCTATGGCGCAATTCCGGACAGCCGCCGCGATCAAAGGACTTTATACGATCCCGGAAGATACGCACAATACCCCCATGAAACATTCCATCGGCATGTCTTCCGATTGGAGCAGTGTCAATACGATTCAGGAGATCCCGTACGAAGCGTTGATTCCGGCGGGAACTTCCGGGATCCTTGCTGCCGGACGCTGTATTTCCGCAGAAGGTTATGCCTGGGAATTGATCCGTTCCATTCCCGCCTGTGCAGTCAGCGGAGAAGCCGCCGGAGTTGCGGCTGCGCTCTGTGTAAAACAGAGTGTTGAACCGTCAGATATTTCCGTTCCGGAACTGCAGGAGATTTTGCGGTCACGCGGCTGTAAACTTACCATGCACGAAGCGGGTTTGCTTTACCGGGATGAACCCGGAGCCAAGCCATCTTCTTTGAAACGAACCATGCACTGAGAGCGTTACGATGAAAAAACAGCCGCAGATATCTTTTGACTGGAACAAACTGGAACATACTCACGATCTTTCCCTGCCGGAATGGGGACCCTATTCTGCCCGGACTTTCGGGATTTCCCATATTCACAATCAGGAGTTCGGAACCATTCTGGATATGATCCTCATGCCCGGCTTCTACCGCCGTCCGCTGGCGATCCCTGATGCCCGCAGACCCAGCGGCGGGATCCCGTGGAGATGTTCTTCCGATTTGCGGCAATACTCTTACCGTCAGCAGCTTGAGTGGAAAGATAAGATCTATGCCGATCTTGAGTTTGTGGAATGTACCCCCAATGTTCACCGCCTCAGATGTCATTTTGTCAACAATACCAACCGGAATCAGGATCTGGCGGTTCAGCTCCTGACCCGTCTGATCCCCTTGCGTCCCGAACAGTGCGTTTGTCCCGATGCTTTGGAAATCATTCCGCCGGAACTACCGGGCTGCGGTTTGAACAGCGATGTCATGAACCCCGGAGAGATGGTTTCCGCAACTCCTGTTCTGAAAGATACCTGCTATCCGGTAAAAGCCGGAACAGTAATGAAGTTCCGTGCAGAAAATGCTCTGTCCCGAAAAGATCTTTATCTTGTCAAACAAATCGATGGTGCCCTGAAAACGGTTGCTCTGCCCGGACAGAAAGGAAAATCTTTTGAATATACTGCGCCTGCAGACGAAACGGTAAACCGTCTTATTGTCATGCCGAAAGGTGTGAAGCCGCAACTGAAATATCTTCCGCAGAACAGTGAAGTCTTCTGGGAACAGACAGGGCAGGGGAAATATCTTTTGCATTTCGGCGACGGCTTGGATTGCTACGGGATCATTTCTGCTACAACTCCTTCTTTTCACCGGAATTATATGGGAAAAGATCTGTTGAAAAACTTCACTTATTGCGATTATGTTCTTCAGAAACATCCCGGTGATACGATCAAAGAACCGGGCGGAACCGAGGGAGGGTTTTCGATTGCTGTTCAACCTGTGACGATTGCAGCTGGAGCAGAACAGCATATTGATTTCTGGGTTTGCAGCGGCAGCCGGGAACAGGTTTTGAAGTTCTTGAACGCCAAAACACTTCCGGCTTTACCTGCACCCTCAATTCTGAATCTTCCGGGCAGTCCTTATCTTTTCAGCATGGAACGGATGGCATCAGTCATCATGACAAACGTTGTTTACCCCATCCGCTGCAACGGTTCTTTTGTGAGAAACCACACGCCCGGACGTCTCTGGAACTGTCTTTACACCTGGGATTCCGGCTTCATCGGACTTGCCCTGCTTGACTTGGATTACCGCCGTGCTGTGGAGAATCTCAACGCATATCTTACAGCAAAAGACGATCAGAAAAATGCCTTTGTTCTTCACGGAACCCCGCTTCCTATGCAGATTTTCCTCTTCTACGAACTGTGGAACCGTTCCTGTGATAAAGAGATGCTCCGTCATTTCTATCCCCGCGTGAAGAGGATGTATGATTATCTTGCCGGACATACTGCCGGATCAACAACAAGGTCTCACTGTAATGCACCAATGATCTGCACCTGGGATTATTCCTACAACTCCGGCGGTTGGGATGATTATCCACCGCAATGGGAACGGATGCTGCATGAGGATAAATACAGAGTGATCCCGGTGATTTCCACTTCCTGCATTATCCGCTGTGCCAAATTACTCCGCTCTCTTGCCGGGATCATTGGGGAACCCGTTGAAGTGTATGATAAAGATATCAAAGAGCTTTCTGAATCCCTGCAGAAATATTCCTGGGATGAAGAAACCGGATATTTCAGCTATGTCAATGTTGATAAAAACGGTAACCCGGATGGTTTTTTCCGTTACAAAGACGGTTCCAACTACAACATGGGACTTGATGGAGCTTCTCCTTTGATCGCCGATGCTGTAACAGAAGAACAGCGCACCGGATTGTGGGAAAAAGTTCAATCTGCACAGCATCTCTGGACAAAATCCGGGATTTCAGCTGTGGATCAATCTGCAACTTATTTTACACCTGACGGTTATTGGAACGGAAGTGTCTGGATGCCGCATCAGTGGCTTTTGTGGAAAGCTGCTTTGAATGACGGTTTGAGTCGTTTTGCAGAGAAGATCGCCCATACAGCCTTGCGATCGTGGGAACGGGAAACTTTCAGACATTATGCCTGTTTTGAACAGTTCAGTATTGCTTCCGGTTCCGGAATGGGATGGCACCACTTTTCCGGGTTGGCATCTCCTGTGATCTGCTGGCATCGGGCATATTTTGAAGATGATGCCCTGACTGCCGGATATGATGTTTTGATCACAGAGACCCGAAAAAGAAAATGGACCTTGCAGATTTCCGGAACGCCCGGAGAGAAAACCTCTCTGATCCTCGGCGGTGCGCCCGGTTCTATTCTTTACAATGGAAGGATCATACCGTTCCGTAAGAGTTTTGGCAATTCTGTGATTTTCAATCTGCCCAAAGGAACATCCGGAGTTCTGGAAGTAGTTTCTCTTTGAAAGAATAGGTTGAAAAACAGTTAAAAAACGAAAATACCGGAAGAATTGAAAAACATCTGTTTCAAAAACGGAAATTCCCGGAAAAAAATCGAAAAACACCTGATACAAAAAAACAAAAAAATATTGCCAGTAATTTCTGCATCAATTACTGGCAATATTGTAATATAATCAGAAAAGTTGAAAAATCAAGCATTAAAAAATCAGAAAAATTTTACAGGTTATTCAAAAAATTTTGATGTATCATATTGACAACTTTTGATGTATTTTCTATATTAACTGAAAGATAGAAATAACAGTTGGAAAATTGTCTTATGGAATTATTAAAGGAAATCATTTATCAACGTCTCTGGGATATGATATTCGGCGGAGATATGACACCGGGCAGCCGATTGCCCGGAGAATTTGAATTGAGCCGTCAGATGGGGGTATCCCGCGTTACGTTGAGGGCTGCATTGCACCGATTGGAAAAGGAAGGAATCATAACCCGTTCACGACAGTTCGGAACAGTACTGAATCTTGCAGCCAGACCCCGTCCGAAATTGCTGGTTCTTCTGAATCCCCTTGATGATTTGCCTGATACTCCGCTGCTGCAGATGATTTCCGGCGTATCAGCCCGCTGTTCTGAACTCGGCATGGAGGTTGATACGATCAGCTATGATTATTTCACCGATGCAAGATTTCCTGGAGATCGGTATATTGGAGTGATTCAGACCGGATGTAATTTTTACGGTGAGGAAAAACTACTGGAGATTTTGAATCATTGCGGACTTCCGGTGGTAAACGCTATGGCATTTGAAAGTGATCCGCCGGTAACCAGACAGACAACGATTTTGTTTGACGCATTCAACGCCTGGTTCGACGGTCTGAAATATCTTCTCAGCTTCGGTCACCGCCGGATTGCATTCCTTTTGAATGACATCGGGATCATTGAACGGCGTTTCAACTGCAATTTTGAGGATTTCCGGATTGCTGTCGGAAAGTATTGTCCGAATGACCGGAACCTTTTTCTGTTTCCGGAGGAAGAGAGTCGTTTTCAGGATACTCTTTCCGGGCTTATGGATTCTGCTGAACCGCCTACCGCATTTTACACTTATAAGGTTCCTTATGCGCGTCTGATCTATAAGTTTGCAAAAGAACATGATTTGAATATCCCGAAGGATCTCGCCGTCATGAGTTTTGTCGGTGGGGATGGGGCTTCATTGCTTCGCCCAGCGCTTTCTACAGTTGATTTCGGATACCAAAGGGTCGGACGTATTGCCGTGGATGTGCTGATGGAACATGACCGCTGGGAAACAGCAGAATACAAACCGGTCATCTATACGCCTTATGCGATATTCGGCAGGGAAAGTACGGATCATTTCATCACAGATTATACAGACGGAAAACGTCATTCTTCAAAACAAAAAAAACGTAAATTCATAAAACAGGAGCGAACATGAAAAAGAAACTGCGTTATGTCTTGGTCGGAACCGGCCAGCGTTCATGGATGTACACTACGGCATTGATGAAGGAACACGCCGCCGATGGCGAACTCTGTGCAATCTGCGATACAAACCAGTGCCGGATGGATTTCTGGAACCGGTTTTTCAAAGAGCAGTATGATCACGATCCGCTGCCAACTTATAAAGCCGCCGATTTTGAGCGGATGATCGCAGAAGTCAAGCCGGATAAGGTGATCGTTACATCCATGGATCGCACCCATCACAAATATATCTGCCGTGCTATGGAACTCGGCTGTGATGTCATTACCGAAAAACCGATGACCATGGATGCCGAAAAATGCCAGCAGATCATCGATACCCGGAAACGCACCGACCGTCATGTTACAGTGACATTCAATTACCGTTATTCACCGCGCAATACCAAGATCAAAGAGATTATCAAAAGCGGGCTTGCCGGTGATATTACAAGCGTTCATTTCGAGTGGATGCTGAATACCAGTCACGGAGCAGATTACTTTCGCCGCTGGCACCGCTGTAAAAACAACAGCGGCGGACTTCTGGTTCACAAGGCAACCCATCATTTTGATTTGGTTAACTGGTGGATCGATTCCCAGCCGGAAACCGTTTTTTCCATGGGCTCTTTGCGTTTCTATGGAAAGGAAAATGCAGAAAATCGCGGTGTGACGGATTTTTATGACCGATGCCGTGGCAGCAAGATCGCTCAAAACGATCCGTTCCGTTTCAAATTTCCTGCCGATCCCTATTGGGAAAAAATCTATAACGGGATCTATTTTGATGCCGAATCAGAAGATCAATACTATCGCGACCAAAGTGTTTTCGGTGATGGAATCAGCATTGAGGACAATATGGGGGTGATCGTCCGTTACCGGAATAAAGCGATCCTGACTTATTCTCTCAATGCTCATGCACCCTGGGAAGGTTACCGGGTCTGCTTCAACGGCACAAAAGGACGGCTGGAATTCAATGTAGTGGAAGTCTCATCTTCCAGTGATGATGGAAAAGATGTGAAAGTTGATTTTCCCGGAGCTCATCCGCTGGAGAATGAACGCGTCAATCTGTTGCCGGAAATCATTTTTCAACCGCACTGGGGGAAACCCTATGTGATTGATTATCCGCAAGTTGCTGCCGATGCCGACCACGGCGGAGGTGATGTACTGCTGTTGAGACATGTTTTTCAAGGTGTCAAACAAGACCCTTTGGGACTGGCAGCAGACTATGTGGATGGTGCAAGATCAATTCTGATCGGTATTGCCGCCAATAAATCTATCGCATCCGGCTTGCCGGTCGATGTTTCAACTCTGGTACGTTTCTGAATGTCTGGTACGATAAAAATGAACCCGTTCTGACAACCCATAAAAGAGAGGTAAGATGAAACAGAAAACTGTAAACAGGTCATATTGCATTTCGAAGCGTAAAACGGCGTTCCGTTTTACGCTGATTGAGCTTCTCGTTGTGATTGCAATTATCGCGATTTTGGCAGCAATGCTTCTGCCTGCACTGAATCAGGCACGCGATAACGCACAAACCACTCAATGTATGAACAATCTCAGAACCATCAATTCCATGTTTCAGTTTTATGCGGACGATAACGATGACCGCTATTTCACTTACAACATAACACTGAATGGTTCGACGTACAAGTGGCACGATCCCAATGGAGGAAAAAATCCCCTTTTCAGCTATTTCAAAACTGCAGACGGTAATTCATCCCACTGGTTTTTCGCAGTCTATAAGAATTCTGCTAAAAATCACCGGCTGGCTTGTCCCAAAAGACAATTCGGTCAGTTCCAGACGGATATCAGTTCAACCTACGGACAAAGTTACGGATACAGCATATATTTTTACACTCTTTTCTCCAATAAGGGCCACAAGCGCACGAAGCTCCTGATGCCGACACGCACGGCTTTTATGGGGGAATCTTCCGTATCCAACTGGGGAACCGGAGAAAACTCCACCTACAAGGAATCTACCATTGCAGCTCACCGTAGCCGGGGCATGGTTGCTTTCTGTGACGGACGGGCAGAGGCAATCGATTACCAGAAGATCCCCAATGGAGCCAATGCTCGCATTCCAAACGGAAAAATACCATCCCAGCATATTTTCTTCGTTCCGGCATATAATCTCAGCCCAGGCTATCCGTTGAGATACTTCGACTGATGAACAGATTTATAACATAACAAAGGAGGAAAAATGAGATCGTTACTGGCAATGATATTGGCAATGCTTCTGCTTCCGGCTCTGTCCGAAGAAGTTATTGTAAAATACAAGGATATAATCCTTTCAACAGAAAAAATCAAAGGAGCCGTTTGGCACAAGGCTTTCTATATTTTCAAACCTGAAAAATACCGGGGAAAGAAAGTCGTATTCCGCATGAATATAAAACGGGTCGAGGGAAACGCCCCGCTTTCTGTGGTGTTCCGCTGTACTACCAATCCGGGAAATGTCCTCCGGGTGACAAGAAATTACCCGAATCCATATCGGAAAAACGGAGAGAAAGTTCCTGTGGAATTTGTTTTGGATATTCCTGATTTGGACAATCTGCATCACTTCAACATGCATTTTGCGATCAAGAAGTTCGGGTTGGAAAAATGTGTTTGGGAATTTTCTGATATCCGCTATGTCAAATATGAAGAAGGCAAAACAGCAGCGAAAGCCCCGGTGCTTCCGGAAGGTTTTTCAGTCGGTCTTGCGGCTGCCAGTGTAAAAGAACCTCTTGAATTGGTGAAAAACGGGCGGATCAATTTTGTAATCGTAACTGCTGACAGTCCGGATCATATTGCCCGGTATGCCGCCAGAGAATTGCAGGAACATTTTAAACTTGCGTGCGGTACAGCACCGGAAATCATCCCCGAATCCAAGTATAAATCCGGTCCTGCCATTATGGTCGGCAAGAGTTCCATCGCTTATAAATATGGTATCAATCCGGAAATGCTTGCTCCGGAAAATTTCATCGTTGTACGGCTGGGCGAGGTGATCGTCCTTTCCGGAGGAGACAATCCGGCTATTCCGGCGGACATGGTTTACGGGCGTTCCTTTGTTCCGGTGGGGACTTTGTATGCCGCTTATGAATTCCTGGAAAAAAGTGTTGGATTCCGCTGGTACTGGCCGGGAAAGTACGGCACTCATATTCCCAAAATCAAAGATTTGAAAGTGCATAAACTTTACACATCATCGCAGCCGCAATATGATACAAGAAAGACCTTTTTTTCCATCATAAAAAATGATCCGGATGTAACCCCGGCGGATTGTGAAAAATGGTATCGTAGAAATCGTTTCGGCGGTTCCGTGGGAGATCCGGTGGCAAACCATTCTTTCAACAGTTGGATCAAACGTTATGCCGGGATAAAGCCGCAATATCTGGCACTGCAGGAGGATGGCTCACGCAAAGTCAATTTTGAACCTGGTGGAGGTCATGTCTGTATGAGTAATCCTGAAGTTTTCGCTCAGACCGTTGCAGATAAACTGGAAGAATTCAAAAATCAGAGGTTTTCCACGTTTGCAAAAGTGATGCCCGGCGACAGTAATGGGATCTTTTACTGTAAATGTGCCGATTGCCAGAAGAAGCTCCGTCCGGATATGGGTGCGCACGGTTTGTGTTCCAATGCCGTTTGGGGGTTCGTGAACCGCGTGGCTGCCGAAGTCGCAAAAAAATACCCCGGAAAAAATATTGTCTGCTGCGCCTATGGAGATTATCTGCGCAAACCGGAATTTCCTCTGCTGCCGAATGTTGCGGTCACTTTGTGCTTCAGTCCGGTACCGCGCGGGACATTGGACTATAAGAAAAGATGGAAACAATTTCTTGATGAATGGAGTTCTACCGGAGCCAGACTTTATGTATGGGAATATTGGAACTCCTCACGTTACCGCCGTGGCGTTTACGGTGCACCTGCGGTTTTTCCGGGACAGCTCAAGGAAATTTATGCCATGGATGCCGGTCGTGTCAGGGGTAGAGCAATTGAATTGCCGGATTTCGACAGCAACGGGAAAGAACTCCGCAGCTGGGCTGACTGGATCTATGATATCCAGAATCTTTATGCCGCAGGCAAACTTATGTGGAACCCCAATGAAGATATAGATGCAATTTTGGAGGAATATTACACTAAATTCTTCGGACCTGCGGCAGGCGTGGTGCGTCAGTTCCACGAGGAGATGGAACTCGCCTGGGTAAAGCATGGCTACCTTTCCGGGAAATGGGACTATCAGCGGGTCTGGAAAGAACTCTATCCCA
>SUVT01000125.1 GCA_015061845.1 Lentisphaerota bacterium | reverse complement strand
CTGCCATTTTAACAGATCCGCACCGGAAATATTTTTGAGATTCTTTCAGAGCGTTACTTCGCAAAGATCGCCCGTCTGGAATTTGTGATCAAACCAGAGAATCTGATCTTCTTCATACCATTCAAAAGCACACTCTTTCCCTTTGATCGTAAGTTTCGGTTTTGCAGCTGCGAGGATTCTTACCGGGGCTCTCAAAGAAGCTCCCGCACGGAAAGAGAGTTTGCTGCCGCTTACGCTGACTTCTTTCACCGGAAGTCCGAGGGCACAGACAAGCACCGGATGAGCGGGACATTCCGCTTCCCGGACAACTTCCAGTTTCTCTTTTCTCTGATCCATGGGTTCCTGTAGAGAACCGGGAATTCCTTTCAAACCGGATGCAAACTTTCCTTTTCCTCGCACTGAAAGATGTTTTCCGTTCAGAGGTGCAATGGAAACTTCCGGTCCATCGGCAGGCAGCCAGTAAAAACCGCCGCGGTGGATCAGCCAGCCGGAAACTCCACAGATAAGAGACTGAGCTGCAGCCGTTGCAGAAAATGCCTGCCAGTTTGCAAGCTGATTGGCATCTCCGTCACACCCGGAAAGATTGAATGTTTCAATGGCTGTTCTGTATCTGTGGAAGTAGGAAAGATAGCCTTCCATTACGCGGAATGCCTCTTCTGCTCTTCCCCCGAACCGGGCTGTTTTGCACTCATGACCATTATGCTGGTTCATGTGAACACTCTTCCACATTTCACAGGGAACTGCACTGTCGGAAGCAACCGCTGTATGACCGCAGGGATGATACAGTTTGACTGCCTGATAAGTGGCAAGATTTTTCACGATCTTACGGAAGAGCCAGGGACCGTGAGGATAATCCATGGCAAGCGTATGCGTATTCTGGAAAATTTCGACAGAGGGAACAGATCCGTCTACATCTGTTGCTGCACGGAGATAGCCTTCCTTTTCATTATAGAACGCCTTGACATAGTTTGCATCCACCAGATCGGCAACAGAACGGCACTCTTCTGCCAGTTCAGGGTCTCCGGTTTCTTCTGCAAAGTTTTCAAGCGTACGGAGGAAGTTAAACCACCATCCGTTGAGACAGGATGCCTGGAACAGACCGCTCAAGCCGACTTCTTTGGAGTTATCCACACCAACGTTCAGAGAGGTTGCAAGCAAGCCGCTTTCCTTGTTGCTGAATCTCATGTTGAACCGGAAAAATTCCTTGAACCGGGGCATGGATTCTTTCAGGAAATCGGTATCTCCGGTGTAGGCAAGATATTCATCCATCTGAAGGATCAGCTGAAGCGTGATCCACGGACAGGTTTCAGACCACGGATAATTGATCAGATACCGCAATGCTTTCTTACAGCGTTCCGGTTCTCCGATGACCAGAAAGTCTCTGGACGGATAAATGTGATCCCACAGAGCAAAATAACCGAACTTGTCCAACGCAGCACGGATGGCTGTTTCCCGTTCCGTTTCAGCAAGAAGCAATGTCCTCTGGAATCCCGGATAGACCCGGAAAAATTCTGTTGCGTTGGGCAGCCCGTCGATTTTTACATCAAGTGCAGGTTTTCTGAGTTCTTTTGTGAACTCTTCCATTTCGGCATAGGTCGTTGCCGCATTGGCAAACGCTTCTTCTTCAGAATTCCCGAATCCGAATTTTACTTCAAAGAGGGCTTTATCGATCGTTCCGTTGAATTCCAGAGCGTTGGGAATCTCCCGTTCTGTAATGGCAAAGGGAAACTGAATCGCCCAGTAAACCGTCTTAGAGAAATCAGCAAACTGACATTCCGCTGAAAACAGAACAGAATTTTCTCTGACAACCGGTTTGTTCCGGGTGAAAATCATATTTGTTTCCGGGAACGGCTTCGTCGGATCAAAACCGGGACCGCGCAGTTCATCGGGAAGCCATTGAATGCCGGAGGCAATCTTGGAACACTGGTTTTTCAGAGAATCAAATTCGCCTTCACGCATGTGGAGCTTGGAAATGTTGATGGAAAAGTTTTCTCCCGGCTTCGCTGTGAATTGAATAACTGCAGCGTTTTGCCGCAGAAGCATACAGTAATTCTGTGATTTGAATCCATTGGGAAGAATGGTCGGATCAAGAGGATAAAACTGTTCTCTTCCGTGTCGGAACGTGATTGCCGGGGAGTACATGGGGCGTCCCATGGAACCTCCGCCCCTCCGCCGCAACCAGGGCAGGGGAAAACGATCCGGATAGAGCTTGCCATCAAACTCTCTGATGTCAAGAAGAGAGATGGAATCGATTCCGCCGAACCGTTCGACACAAAGAGAGAGCGGTCCACTGCAAAACGCCCGGAACTGATCCGGAAAAAGTCTGTCAAAATCCATAATAAAAAATCACTTTGCAGGGTTTAATTTGTTGAACATCGCCTTGACTTCTTCCGCAGAGAGCTGTTTGTCATAGATGGTGTATTCATCGACAGCAACTCCTTTTCCGATGTTGATCGGGAAAAGTCTTGCAAGATAATCCGGGGTGATCTTATGGGGAACAGCTGTCTTCAGAATTTCTTCCCCATTGACATAAACCGTAAAGTTCAAGCCGTCCCAGGTCTTTACAATGTGATACCATTTACCGAGTTGGAAATCATAGTTTTTGGAGACATTGGATTTCTTGATTTCTTTGAAACAGGGGAACCCGAGCCAGAGAAGATCCTTTCCTCCGGGAACGTGTGAGGTCATACGCTGGAGAACAACATATCCTTTGGGATTGTAGGCTGTTGAGATGAGTCCGTTTGAATAGGTCTGCTTCCATTTCGTTTTCCCCTGGTTCGGGGTATCTTTTGTCTGGACTCTCCATGCTTTCGGCAGGATCCATGTACTGACAGAACCCGGTTTGCTGAAATCAATATTCTCTTTGGTCACAAAGTAAAGTGCACCATCTTTTGCCGGACAATAGATGGCTTTTCCTTTAACTCCCGGAATAAAACTGTAGTTTTCCTTCACAAGCCGTCCGTTCTGGATTTTATCAGAACCACGGGATTGATCCGGTTGAAATGTTCCCTCAAAACTGTGATAGAACATAATGTTTTCGTACAGGGGATCTTCTTCCTGTGCAGTGGTGAAAGCCGGAACCAATCCGGCGCAGAGAATCAGGGCAAGTGCATGTTTTTTCATTTTATTTTACCTCCATTTGGATAAGTTGCATTCCATATTTTCCGAGTTTGACATCGAAAGAATTGTTTTTGATATTGTAGGTTTCTGCAGGGTAGGTTCCCTTTGCAGAAATGACCTTCCATTCCTTGAATTGAACCTTGGCAGTCACCGGTTTTTCATTCCAGGATGCAAGGATCAAAATCACTTTGTTCCCGTTCCGCAGAACAATATTTTTCACAGTTGCTTCCGGTGTGATGCTGACAGGAGAACTCTTTCTCCAGTAGTCATAGACCTGACATTTATCGGTTCCGAATCCGAATTTGTGGACAAGATTGTTCATAGGGGTGAAGTTTTCTCCGCGCATGTCGTAACGGAGAACACCATAAATCATTCTCATCGCCCAGTCTGTGCGGACCATTGCCTGATCGACTTTTCCACGGAGATAGGTGGGATCTTCATGAACGAGTCCGCATCCGACGATGGGGAAGTGTGCCTGCGGGTATGCCCCGATCTGACGTCCGGTCGTTTCGATTTCCAGAAGTTCTGTCGGGAAGGGCTTGAATCCGCTTGCCCAGCCCCATTCAAGGTCAAGCTGAATATCTGTCCAGCAGACGATCGGCAGGATCATTGCATTGGTGATGTGGAGCGAGACCATCAGCGGCCATTTTACGGAGGGCTGCATCTGTTTGGTCAGAACCCAGAGCCGTTTATGGTATTCCCGCATATCCCAGATATCCGAGGATGCCTGCCAGGAACCGTCAGGTCTCTGATAAGCGTTGGAGTTCAGCGGATCAAGACTGTTCCGGGGGAAGGAGTTATCGCAGTAGAGTCCGATCCCGCGTTTCAGCCATTCTCTGGCGTGCCACATTACAAAGTCCTGATAAGATTTTGTCGGCGTGATCCCGATCCCTGCTGCAGAACTGAGGGCTGAGGTGGTCAGCTCCTCTTCTTTCAGCCATTTACGCGGGGTGAACCGGTTCAGTCCCCATTCATCCTGGAATGTATCCCATTCCGGAGTGGTCTGGTCCTGACAATGTTCTTCCAGATAAAGCATTGTCGGCTGCATTCCGCGCTGTGCCATCATGCCGTAATGTCCGCCCCGTGCATGAGCCCGGTAGTTCGCGATCCGGTCTTTGGGCAGTTTGCTGTAATGTTTCTGAATGAAACTTTCAATGTATTCGGCATCAATTTTTCCGGTTTTCCGAGCCTTGACCATGCGGTCAACATATTCCCAATCGTACTTGACAGGGTATTTTCCTGCATATGCCGGACGGATTCCCCAGTAGGCATTGGAACCGCCGTGCGGAGGAATGATCAGTTTCGGTTTCCGCCAATCCTTCGGCATCGGCTTGACAGGGGAGGGCTGCATACCGAAGACGATCGTCCGCGGCTGATCCAGTTTCAAAGATTTGTTCACAAAATGAACCCGCAGGATCAGTTTCCCGTCCTGACGGATGATCTCCTGAACAGGCTTTTTATCGTCGACAGAGAAGTAACGGTCATTATCTGCAAACCAGGAAAGTCCGCGTTCCACTTCACCCAGCCAGATATAAATGTGCATGTTTCCGAAGAAATCTCCATTACTGACTTCTGTACTGCGCCAGACAACGCCGTTTCCTTTCGGGATATAGATCGCCGGATTTGTGCGGATATGACCGGACTTGATCACATGGAGCAGTCTGATTTGTGAGTCATCAAGGGGAATATCCAGATAGAAGCTGTCCAGTGTCGGAGTTTTTCCTCTTTCCGGTGCAAGTGTCATTTCATAACGGGTGCAGCCGTCATATTCTGTTTTGGAAACTGTTCTGATAAAGAATCCGGCATTTGTTGCCGCAATACCTTCAAAAATACATTGAGCTGCACTCTGTTTTGTAAATCTTCCGGATGTTTTTGTGATTTTTCCGTCGGCATTGTTTGCCCGGAAATGATAGGTGAGCTTGCCATTCAGAATTTCTTCCCCATCGGGTTTCACGGAACTGTAAAGACCGGTGCCGTCAAATGCAAATTCTGTCATGACACTTTTCAGTTTATTGCCGAAAACTTTCAGATCTTTGAAAGGCGGATAAACTCTTTCCGTGATTCCGAGTTTGTTGTTTTCCCACGGGAAAACTTTCCGGTTGAATGTCTGTTTTGTGGTACGGATTTTTGTATTACCCTTGAACATGGAAAGTTCCAGATCATATTTTCCATCTTTCAGATCGGGCGTTGCAAAGGTGAAAATGTTCTCTTTTTTCAGTGGAGCAAGTTTCTGCCGTGCAAGGGTTCTTCCGGCAAGTTTGATCTCAACGACTGCATGAGAAATTCCGCTCTCCGCATCAAAACGGACCGTTCCTTTTTTCAGATAAGGATAGATTGCAAACTGGAAATTGGTATTGACTTTGGAACTGATCTTCCAACGGTTTTCTTCATCAAAGGGGAGCTTGTAGGGCAGGGTCGTCCTGTAAACAACAGTATTTCCGTCCTTGATGGTCAGGGTCGCTGTATGTGTTGTACGGAGATGGATGCGTCCGCCGTCATAATGGAACTTCAATCTTCCGCTGTTGCCGGGTTGGACAGTCATTTTTACCACATCGGTCGTTTCCGGCATGTCCCCATGAACGAAATGGAGTTTTGCTTCATAAGTCTTTGCCATAGAGGTGTTGTTGCGGATAAGTGCATCCAGATCAAACAACTGTTTTTCCAGTGTTCCGAGATCTTTGATACAGACAGCCGGAGCTTTCCGGGCAAAGGCAAAGGTCGCATATCTGGAAATATCATTGAAAGGTGCTTCGTTTACAATAAAAGGTGTCTGATTGGCAGGACGTTTCCAGTTTCTTGAGACAAGGATCCGGAACTTCTTACCGGACGGGTCGAGTTCTCTGATAGGAATTTCAAAATCAGCCACCCACATATTTTTCTTTTTATCAAGGTAATTGGCTTTTTTCCATTTGTTATTCCAGGTCTCATCAGGAATCTTTCCGCTGCGGTAATGTCTGACATCATAAACCGTTCCCAGCGGGTTCATGGTCAACTGGAAATATTCATCTTTTCCATCTGGAGCGATCCAGACTTCCACACTGTCGTCATGCCAGACTTTACTGTCGTGTCTGCGCTGACTGGAAAGAAGCCTTGCGCCATCCGGTGGCAGTTCAGATTCGATTCGCAGATAAAAATTCGGACCATAAGTTCCGAACAGCGTTCTTCCTCTGCGGAGTTCCATCTGTTTGGTCGTGCGGACAAAAAAGCCGTAGGTACTGTTTGCCGCATCCCAGACTGCAGCTTCTTTTCCGTTTACAGCAGGTTTGGAGGGAAGTTCCGGAACGTAAAATGCCGGAGCCTTACCGTTTCCGGCTGCGGACAGTGTCAGCGCAGTAATTACGGCAATAGCAGACAGAAAAGATTTCATTTTCATAAAAAATCCTCATTTCGTTTTGTTGTTATATCTGTTACGTTGAAATATAACCCTCCTTTTTATACTTTTCAAGTCTGATGGTGAATTTTTATTAAAACTTGATCAACAGGATTTATAAAAATCTATCGCATGAAAATTTTTTCTGCGCAATTATCTTAATCAAAAAATTTTTTCGTATAATAAATGGAAATAGCAATTTTTTATGCTATATTTTCTGAAAGTTTATTGATTGATGTGAAATATTTTGTTGAAAGGACCGTATCATTTACAAGGTTGGAGTAATCAACAGTGTAAAATGACAGAAGCAGGAGGCGTTAACTATGGATGCTTTGATTGAAAAATTGAAATCCAGACAGAAACTTTCCGGAAAGGAAATCAGAGAGCTTTTTCTGAAACGTGACCAGTGGACTGTAGATATTTACCCGGTTCTGGCAAAGCGCGCTTTGGATATGGGCGAAAATTTTTATGCTTATGATATCGCAGAAAAAATCAATCCCTCTGATGAAAAGATGGCTTTGCAGAAACTGCATATTATGGCATTGGCACTTGCGCGTTCCGGTTCTCTTACACGGGCTTCCGAACTTCTGCAGGAATTGCCGGATTCCAACGACAGCGAAATTGTCGGTTTGAAATCCCGTATTCTCAAAGATATGGCAATCAACAGTTCCGATCAGATGCAGAAAAAAGAGTATTTCAAGAAAGCTGCCGATATGAGCTTGGCTGTATTCCATGAAAAACAGCAATATTACAATGGAATCAATGCGGCATCCTGTCTCTTTATGGCTGGATTCAAGGAAGAAGCACAGGCTCTTGTAGAGAAAAATGTTATGCCTCTGTGTCTGAAAGAAGAGGATCAAGATGATCTTTGGCTTATCGCCACAAAGGGGGAATGTTATCTCCTGCTGGAAAAGTTTGCAGAGTCCGCTGAATGCTACAGTAAGGCTGCAGAAATTGCTATCAATGAAGGTTCTCTCGGCAGTTTCGCTTCGACTCTTAAACAGTTCTACATGCTCGGGGAAAATTTCAAGCCGGAAGAAATTAAGCCGATCATCGAAAAAATGAATCTCCCCTGTATTGCAATTTTCTCCGGTCACATGATCGACAGACCCGGACGGAAAGTTCCGCGCTTCCCGGCGTATGCAGAAGAACAAGTCCGTGCAGAACTGGCTGCAGCGGTGAAAAAATACAATATTCATTATGCCTATGTTTCCTGTGCCTGCGGTGGAGATATCCTTTTCATTGAGGAAGTCTTGAAGAATGACGGCATGTGTTTCATTCTTCCTCCGCTCCCCTTGGAAGCGACGATCCAGAACAGTGTGGATATCATCCCCGGTGCAAACTGGAAGGAACGGTTGGAACGGATCCTTGAGCATGAAAATGTGATTCTTCTTGAAAGTGAGTGTGATGAAATCGGCGCAGAAGACGATGCGATCGTTTATGACTTCACAAACCGTTTTCTTCTGGGCTCTGCACTTCACCGGGCTTCCGCTCTTCACTTCCCCATGTGCGGCGTGACCGTCTGGAATCTGGAAAAATCCGGACTGACCGGGGGTACAGATTCCGCTGTTGCTCTCTGGCAGGACAAAAATATCCCGATCGAAATCATTACACCGGAGATCAAAAAATGACAAAACGTTCTATTAAAGCTCTTCTGTTTTCTGATGTAAAAGGGTTCAGTAAAATGACTGACCGTGAAGCATTGGTTTTCTGTAAAAACTTCTATCCGGGTGTGCAGCGGGATATCCTGTCAAAATATGCTTCCGGAATTGCGACCCAGAACACTTGGGGGGATGCCCTTCATCTTGTGATGGATAACTTGGCAGATGCGGGCAATCTTGCATTGGAACTGCGGGATTGGGTCAAATCTTTTGATTGGATCGGGGCAGGACTTTCAGCCCCGTTGGAAATCCGGATCGGACTTCATGCCGGCGTGGTAAGTCATGTGGAAGATCCTATTATCGGAAGAACTAATTTCATCGGAAAAAATACTTCCAAAGCTGCCAGAATTGAACCTATAACCTTTGAAGGTCAGGTGTTCGTGAGTCAGGCTTACGCAGCTTTGCTTGGGGTGCAGAACGGACATGATCTGGTCTGTGATTATGTCGGAGTCCGGGAACTCCCGAAAAATGCAGGTCCGCTGAAAGTTTATATTCTGAATAAAAAATAATTACCTGTTGAGGCAATTTCAAAAGTCTTCAAAAATGGCAGAAAATTCTTGTTGCGATCTGCAAATGGAGCGTTTTCGGCTTGTCCTCCATAGCTTCAAC
>SUVT01000124.1 GCA_015061845.1 Lentisphaerota bacterium | reverse complement strand
TGACTGTGATGCCGTAGGGCGCATTTTCCATAGCGGCGGTCTTTGCCACATTCAGCAGAGCCGCTTTGGTTGCACCGTAAACTGCCAGTCGGGAAGCAGGTTTGATCCCGTTGATACTGCCCACGAAAATAACTCTTCCGGATTTCCGTTTCTGCATTTCCGGGAGAAGTTCCTGCAGTAAAACACAGGAACTTTCCACGTTCGTGCGGAACATGCGGCAGAACTCTTCACTGTCAAAATTTCCCAAACCGGTATAACTTTGAACGGAAGCGTTGAGAACCAGAATATCCGGGATCATGGAGCGTTTTTTGAGCGTATCAGCCAACGCTCTGACTTCATCCATATTGCCGAAGTCAGCTGTCAGAGACTCTGCTCCGTTTCCGGCTTCTGCAACGGCTGAGGAGAGTTTTTCACTTTCCCGGACTCCGTGAAACAGAACTTTTGCACCGCAGGAAGCCATGATCAGACCCGCAGCTCTGCCGATCCCGCGGCTGGAACCTGTGACCAGTGCAATTTTGCCTGAAAGGTTGTTCATCAGAAATATCCGCCTTTATCAATGATTTCAGAAATAGTATCGCCCTGACGGACCCAGCTGAAAATATCAACTTCGTTCCGTTCGATCCCTTCTGCGCGGAGAAGAACGTCGTAGGCAATTTCACGGGGAATACAGAGAACTCCGTCGATGTCACCGAAAATGATGTCGCCGGGGCGGACAGTTACCTTGCCGATGCGGACAGGAACCTGATAGTGTGTGATCATGCAGCGTCCGAGAGAACCGTTGCTTGTGCGGTATTTGTAGAAAACCGGGAATTTCTGTTCGAGGATCTGCTTTGTATCACGGATCCCTCCGGCGATCACAGCTCCGCGGATCCCCTTGGAGATGGCTGTAGCGGTCATCACACCGCCCCAGAGAGAGGCTTCGGTATCTTCGGAAGTATCCCAGACGACCACACCTTCCGGCTTGAAATCGTCAAGCATCTGTGCGCGGAATGTCATTTCTCCTTCGATCATGACGTTGGGCGCGCTTTTGACGGTGAACGCTTCGCCGCAGACGGTCATTTCATCCCGCAGGGGCATGATGTCGCTGGGAAGATTCTGGTTCAGCAAACAGAGTTCCCGCATGACATCGTTGATGCAGCCGGTATAAAGTTTTTCATAGCGTTCGCAGAGTTCCTTGATAGGGATGGGAATTTCACAGTTGGGGATTCTCTGACGGGTTGCGATAAGTTTATCGAGTTTCATCAGCCCGGCTTCTTTTGCCTGGGTACGCATGTCTTTCAGTGAGGGCATAAATTTTTTCCTTCTATTTAATTGAGTTTCAAGATAACAGTTCCAGCTGTATTTTTTGAGAAAGTGAATTGTTTTGTGAATGTTCCTGAATCGGTGCAGATCTCTGCCGTATAATCGCCGTAGAACCCGTGGAATACATTGTCGCCGCCTTCCTGATAATCGACGGACGTTTCGGTGTGCCATTCTTTTTTGATGAGATTCTGAAGGGCTCTGAAGGCGGGTTTCGGGGTGAAATCATAATTGACCAAACCGGCACGGAGGCTGTTTTCTCCCAGTTCGCTTCCAAGGGGCGCATAAGCGGCGGTGCCATCCACCAGATTCCACCAGGTGATCCCTTCCACGGCGGGATGGCTGAACCAGATCCGGTACAGTTTTTCTGCGACCAGTTCCTGGAACAAATCGCCATTGCCAAGGTCACGGCGGCTGATAACACTCACCTCAGAGAAGTTCACCGGGATCTGAAGTCTGCCGAACTGATCCAGTGCCGCATAAAGCACTTTGGGATCCATGAATTTTTCAGACTGAGTCTGCATCAAACCGGCAAACATGTGATACTGCAACCCCAAGCCTCCCACACGGCACCCATGTTCCAGCAGACGGGAAACCAGAAGATAAACGGGGCTGCAATCGCCCTGAACATCCCACCAGCACTGGTTATCGTTATAAAGCAGCCGTGCATTCGGAAACAGAGGATCTGCCATACGGAACACCCGTTCCACGTAATCGTGGGGAAATCTTTGATTTTTCAGCGGGAAATGGGTTTGGGATTCATTGACGCAGTCAAACAGGAATATTTGATCTCCGTAACGTTCCGCGATCTCTTTTATGCGGCGGTAAAGTCTGCGCATAAATTCTTCCGGATCAGTGGGAGCCCATTCCGGCATAAAACAGTGCCAGCAAAGGGGATGTCCTTTGGGCGTGATATTATTTTTTCGGCAGAATGCAAGCACATCATCCGGAGGCGGACGGCGGTAGATCGGAGTTGACCCGGATTCAAACCTCAGTTTTCCGTCTTCCGGCTCAAGATCGCTCCAGTAGAACGGGATCACTGCTTCGTTGAAGATAGAGGCAAAACATTCTTCATACTGTGCGTTCTGTTCCTGTTCAGGGAACTGCCCCTGCATAAATGCATTGCAGCCGAAACGGAAAGCGTGTTTTGTCAATTTGACTTTGACTTCCGCATGATCCAGGGGGGCTCCCCCGGCATTTTTCAGAACCAGATGACAGAATCCTTTGCGGTGCATTTCCGTGCCGTATTTGATTTTGAAATCGGTTTCAGCATCGGGTGCCGTGAGGAATCTGCAATATTTTTTTGCTTCTTCGTTCATAGCATTTCCTTTCAAGCCAGATGACGTTCCAGAGTTTGAACGGTTCCGGATTCGTCTGTCCAGCTCAGTCTGTAATTGCCGCGGAATCCGCGGAAAGAGATTTTTCCTGAGTTGTCAGCATTGCAAGCCAGATTTGTGCGCCACTCTTTGTTGATGAGTTCATCCAATGCAAAATAAGAAAGTTTCGGCTGCATATCGCGGGTGAAGATTCCTGAAACGGAGGGTTCTCCGGGGGCTCCGCAGTTATCGACCACATTCCACCAGGTGATTCCCATCATTTTTTCGATACTGAACCATTTCCGGTAAAGGTTGCGGGTGATAACAGCCTGAATGATTTCGCCCTTTCTGTCTCCGCCGGGGGCAGTGATAGTGATTTCAGAAAGATGGATGGGAAGTCCAGCTTTACTGAGACGATCCATTACTTCTGTGATAAAATCCGGGGATTGGTACGTTTCTTTTCCATCAGCGATATCCTGACATGTTTGCGGATTAAACATGTGCATTTGTGACCCCATGATATCAATTTTGCAGCCACGCTTCAGCAAGTCGACAGTCTGATCAAGATATTCCTGGTCTACGTTGTAATCATTGATATTGAGTTTTGCTTCCGGCGGGAAGAATGCTTCTGCAAGTTTGAATGCCCGGAAAGAATAATCTCCCGGCATGGGACCGTAGAAGCTTTTGCAGAGTTTTGAGCCGGGGATCTGACAGCCGCTTTTGAAATCCATTGCGCTTTCATTGACCACATCCCAGCTGTCAACTTTATCGCCGTAACGGATTGCAATTTCCGCAATTCGTTTGGCAGAGAGTACGTTGATACGTTCTGTAAAATGCGGCATGGCTTTTTCCATTTCTTCCACGGTCATATCTTTGAACGCTTCTGCTATGCCGTATCCCGGAATCCTTCCATTTTCAGGATTTCGATCAAGATCAGCTTTCCTGATATATTCAAAGGGAAGCTGATTGATCAACCAATCCGGATATTGCCAGGTGTTGCTGCCCCAGACAAGGGGGTGCCCGTGCAGACGGATTCCTTTGGATTTGCAGAAATCCACAACAACATCGGTAGGCGGTCTGCGCCAATGCGGCTGTTTCCATGGTTCTTCGCATTTATTCCAGAAATTTGCTGTATCACGGTATTCCGAACGGAAGCGGGGTTTGCCCTCTTCCAGTTCCAGCTGTTTCCAGTAGAATGAAATGGTTGCAGAGTTGAAAAGTCCGCCGTACAGCTCTTTATACCGCTCATTCCGTTCATCTGTTCCCAGCTGTTCAAAGTTGAAAATGTGCGCTCCAAAAATAAAGTCATGGGAAATCTGTTCCACTTTGACTTCTTTTCCGGCAGCGGAGAGGGGAAGCTGAATTTCCCCGTCGGCTTTCCGGTATTTTTCAATATCAGCATCGATTTTCTTCTGAACATCATCGTTCCACATTGCCCGATAACCATCGGAGATTACGGAATCAATTTCTGCCTGAGAAATTTCAGGTTTTTCATATTTTCTCATGATTACTCTCCCAATGTAATTGTAAGTTTATTGAACATATCTTTATTGAGGTGGATTGTCTTCGTGGTCTTTCCGCTGTCAGTGGAGATTTCCAGATCATATTTTCCGTAGAATCCCTTGAAAGAAACAGCGTTTGTTTCGGACTGAAGTTCCACTTCGGTGTGCCATGTTTTATGGATCAGCTCTTTCAGCAGTTCAAATGCAGGTTTTGCGGTGAAGTTGTACCTGAGCAGACCGCCGTAGAACATGTTTTCACCGCGGCTCATATCGCCGGGAACAGCATTGTGCGCGAAACCGTCGATAAGGTTCCAGTAGAGAATGCCTTCCATTGCCGGATGGGCGAACATCAGACTGTAAACGTTGCGGATGATCTGCGCCTGCATCTCTTCGTCTGCCGGATTTTCGGAGTAGACCGGGATGGTCATTTCTGTAATATGCATGGGCTTGTTGAACTTGGCATAAGTATCCATAATTGACCACATCTGTTCCGGATCGTAGAAAATAGCTGTTTCTTTGATGGCTTCCTCTTTGGTATAGAACATGTGATACTGCATTCCGATCGCATCGATCCTTGCACCTTTGAGCATGGCGCGTTCGATCTGCATGTAATACGGTGCCCGGTCTTTCTGAACTCTGTTCCAGACCCAGCAGTGAGCTTCATTGATGACCAGTTTGTTTGCCGGGAAATATTTTTCTGCCAGCGCGAAGCTCCACTCCACAAAATCCGGCTGACCGAAGAAATTTCCATGACGCGGGATGTGCGGATAAAATGTTTCGTTGGTCACTTCCCACATGGGGATCCGTTTTGCATAACGTTCAGAGAGTTCCTTGAACCGTTTTTCCAGACACTGTTTTTCCCAGTCGATGCTGCCCTTTGCCCATTCCGGCGCAAAAGTGGGATAGTTCAGACAGTGCATTTTCGGTTCGATCCCGTTTGCTTCGCAATATTCCAGACAGAGATCCGGGGCAGGGCGGCGGTAGACTTTCGGGCTGTCTTTGGCAAAGCGCGGTTTGCCCTGTTCCGGTTCCAGATCGCTCCAATAGAAGGGCAGGGTGGCGATATTGAACGCATCGGCATAGTGTTTTTTGTAGGCCTCATTCTGCTCTTCTTTTTCAAACTCTTCCAGCATAAACAGATTTGCACCGAACTTGAAATCATGGGTTTTCTGAACAGCTTTGACTTTGACCCCATTGACAGGTTTGCCCTCTTTATCCACAAAATTCAGATAAATGTACCCCTTCCGGTTCTGTTCGATCCCGGATGCGATCATGTCTTCCATGAAATCCTTTTTTGCCTCAAAAGGCTTCATGATCTCTTTGCAAAATTCCATGCTCTCTCTCCTTATTTGATTTTTATTGCAGCGAAACCATACTGCGGCAGTTGAACAGCAGTGCCAGTTTGCTTTGCATTTTTGCTTTTGAAAAACAATTCAGCTTCTGCAGAAATCTGTACTTCAGTCATCTCTTTTCCCATGTTGATGGTACAGAAAATCTTGCCGTCACGGTTGAATTTCAGCACATTACCGCTGTATTCATCCCAGACCATCTTTCCCTGATAGAGTATTGGCTCGTTCCAGCGCAGCTCTGCCAGTTTTTTGATCAGCTCTTTCCGTTCCGGCGTTCCTTTTGTCCGGTCGATCACGAACTGACCGGGAAAGGAATAAATGCTGTGCCGTGCGGAATCGCAGTATTCCACTCCGTTGTAAAGGAACGGAACACCATCCATCATGAAATGCAGGAACAGCAGAGTCTCTGCCGCTTCAGGGGGCTTCTGTGCTTCCAGACGGTGATCCATGTCATCGTTTGCAATATCATGATTATCAAAGAGTCGCGAAAATTTAGCATCGCCGCGCCATCCCGCAACCAACTCTGCCGGAGTTTTTGTGCCCAACGCAAGATCTCTGGCGAGTCTTCCCCAGGAACAATGATAATTCAAGTCAAAAATTCCGCTGCCCTGATCCTGTTCCGTCCGGGTGTCTCCCTCTGCAAACATGATGAAATCCGGTTTGAGTTTCCGGATCGGTTCCGTTGCCTCCTGCCAGAAATCAAAGGGAACATAATCGCTGACATCACAGCGGAACCCGTCGATTCCCAGGTCAATGGCAAAATGCCGCATGACTTCTTTCATATAATTCCGCAGTTCCGGCAAATTGTAGTTAAGTTTCGGAAAACTCCAGTCTCCGATCCCATCCACAAACTCCGGGTGTTCTTTGGCAAAGGTCGGTCCGGCATGGTAGAAAACCATATCCATAAAGACTTTCAACCCCAGTTTGTGTGCTGTGTTGAAAAATGATTTCAGATCTTCTTCCGTACCGTATTCCGGATCAACAGTCGTATAATCGCTGATCCGGTACGGATTTCGCGGGTTATTGCAGCCGGATTTTTTCTGACGGGGAGTCCAGAACTCTTGATTTTCGCCCGGGTCTGCTTTCGACGAACTGCAGAGATAAATCACTTTTACGCCCAGATCCGCAATTTCCGGCAATCGTTTTTCTGCCGCAGCAAGAGTACCCTCCGGCGTGAACGCCCGCAGAAAAATCTGATAAATCGTACTCCCGCCCAGACGGTCGATTTTTTCAAGTCCGTTCATTTTATTTCCTGATCCTTATCACCGCGAAGCCGTTGGCTTCCAATTGAAGTTTTTCCTGTTTGACAGATACCCCGCGTTCCAGCAGGAATTCTCCCCGATACGGATGGTCCACCAAACCGGAACTGTTGCCAAGATTGATTGCACAAAACACCGTTTCCGTTTCAGTTTCACGGAGATAGGTGCAGAGCTGATCGGGGGAATTGTTTGTGATCCATCGGGTCGAACCATCCCGGATCGCCGGTTCTGTACGGTGCAGTTCTGCAAGTTTCCGCAGAAAAGCGGTCCGTTCTGCAGGATCTTTGCTCCGGTCAATGGTGAACTGTCCTTTGTTGCCGAAGATGCTGTGCCGGGAAGAATCTTTGTATTCGCATCCATTGTAAAGGAACGGCACGCCGTCAATGGTATAGCAAAGCACATAAGCGGCTTCACACTTCTCCGGGGAGACTTTTTCCAGTCTGGAACAGTACCAGTCGTTGGCAGTATCATGATGCTCCAAAGCCCGGATCACTACACCACCCGGACGCACATCATTTACTTTATCCCACATCTGTTTCAACGCCGTCGCAGGCTGTCCGCAGTGGAAGATAAACGGAAAAACCGATTGTGTCCAGCCCTGACAATAGTTGATATCAAAGGCTTCGTCCTGTTCTTCCGGACGGTAGTTGAGTTCATTTTCATCAAGCATGATGATGGGAGATTTGATCTTTTCAATACGGCGTCTGCCTTCCACCCAGAACTCCAGCGGGATCGCTCCGCCCACATCACAGCGAAACCCGTCAACATCAAATTCCCGTACAAAATATTCCATATTCTGCCAGAGATATTCCCGCAGTTCCGCAGAGTCAAAATCGATCTGACAGAAGAAATAACTGTTGAGCTTCACATTGCCGTTTTCATCTTTTTTGACATAGTCCGGATAGCGTTTTCCGAATGTCGGCCCCGCGTGCATATAGACCAGATCCGGCATGACTTTCAAGCCAAGTTTATGCGCCGCTGCAACAAAAGACTTGAAATCTTCCGCAGTTCCATACTCTTTGTCGATTTTATAAAAATCCATCAGCCGGTACGGATTCCGGGGATTCTGACAGTTGGAAAACTTCTGCCGTGTGCTCCAATACTCCGGGTTCGGGTCGTCGTCAGACTCCACAAACGGACAGAGATAGACAATATCCGCGCCGGTTGCTGCGACATCCGGCAGAAATTTTTCCGCAGCTGCAATGGTTCCCTCTTTCGTGAAAACCCGCAGATTGATCTGATAGATCACCGCATCTTTTACATAATCCTTCATCGGATCACCCCGGTTTTATGACCATTGACGGTCGTTGGACCACTCTTTATCCCACTGTTCGGTGCTTTCCCATGCAATGGGGAAGTCAGCATGAAGTTTTTCTGCGATCAGCTCTTCGTTGAGTTCATCAAAACCGAGTCCGGGCTTGTCGGGAACGGTGATGAATCCGTTTTCGATCTTCAGGGACGGCTTGATCAGGTCTGCCCACCAGGGGACATCCACAGAGTGAACTTCCAAAGCCATGAAGTTACGAGTTGCCGCTGCAACATGAACTGCTGCCAGACATGCCACGGGGCTTTCCGCCATATGCAGGTTCATCTGAACTCCATATTCTTCTGCCATATCACCGATCTTCTTGGTCTCAAGGATCCCCCCGGCTGTCAGAATGTCAGGATGGATCACTGCCAGTGCACCGGATTCCAGAAGGGGCTTGAAGGACTCTTTCAGATACATATCTTCCCCGGTTCCGATGGGAACAGTTGTGGAGTTTGCAAGTCGGACATACTGATTGGTCATCTGCCAGGGCACGGGGTCCTCCATCCATGCAAGATTGAATTTTTCCAGACGCTTTGCCAGCTTGATGCAGTCTTCCAGCGGAATGTGTCCGAGGTGGTCGATTGCGATAGGAATTTCATACCCGGTGACGGCACGGCACTCTGCCATATAGTTTTCCAGAAAATCAAGTCCGGTTTCCGTAATATGGATCCCGGTGAACGGGTGAGCTGTATTGAAAAGATCATAAGCTGCGCCCCGCATGGTTTTCGGGTCGATGGAACCGTGCGGTGTCTTGAAAACCTGCTTGTACTCTTTCATGGTTTCGAGGAACCCGAGCGGAGCGGAAAGTGCGCCCGGAACATTCATGAGCAGTTCGATCCCCAAGTCCATTTTCAGGAAGGTATACCCCTGTTTCATACGATCGGCAAGAGCTTTTCCCA
>SUVT01000123.1 GCA_015061845.1 Lentisphaerota bacterium | reverse complement strand
GGGAACTGAGAGTACTAAGAGTACTGGGAGTACTGTTTTTTTGCGCCTGGGTGCGCGAAGAAATGACCTTGCGAAAAACCTTTTCTTTGCCCGTTCTCCCCTAGTACTCCCAGTATTCCCAGAACCCGGGAAGCATTGCCTGTCGGCATGTTTTTCTCGAAAATTATTTTGCCGTCAACAGGGCTTCTGCCAGTTTGATACCGTCGACCGCAGCAGAGACGATCCCACCGGCACAGCCGCCGCCTTCACCGCCGATATAAAGATTTTTCATGGAAGACATCAGCGTTTCCGGATCACGTTCAAAACGAACCGGACTGGAAACCCGGCTTTCGATTCCGATCAGAGTTCCCTCTTTCGCAAAACCTTTGCAGATCTTGTCAAAGTGTCGCAATGCGCCGGAAAGGGAAAATCTGACCGGATCAGGCAGAAGTGCATCCAGTCTGCGCGGCACGATCCCGCAGCGGTAACTGGTCTCACGGGGCAGGGAACCGGTCTTGCCATAGACAAAATCCAGAGCCCGTTGTGCAGGAGCTGCAAAATCTTTTCCGCCTGCCTGATATGCAGCAGTTTCGATCTCATCCAGAAACGTAAAGGCTTCTGCAGGTGTGCGGAAAAGTCCTTCCTGAAGCGTAGTGACGATCGCAGCATTGGAGAACTTGCCGTCACGGGCAGCATTGCTCATGCCGTTGGTGCAGAGCCGTCCGGCTTCACAAACGGCTGGGATGATCTCACCGCCCGGACACATGCAGAATGTTGTTGCTCCGTTCCCGGCTCCGAAGGGGCGTGATGAAAATGTATATTCCGCCGCACCGAGCGCAGCGCAGGGAGTTTCCACGCCGAACTGGGAACGGTTGATAAAGCCGCTTGGGTGTTCGATCCGGCAGCCGAGCTGGAACCCTTTCATCCGGTATTTTATGCCGTATTTTGTCAGGCTCGTGATCAGATTTCTTGCGCTGTGACCGCAGCCGATGATCGCTGCCGGAGCTTTGATTTTTTCTCCGTTTGAAAGAGTCAGATATTCAAATTCTATTCCGGGGTTGACGGATTCCACGCAGGTGTCCCAGAGGAATGTTCCGCCCAGCGCAATGATTTTCTTCCGGATATTTGCGATGATTTCCGGGAGCTTATCTGAACCGAGATGGGGATGCGCATAATAGAGGATTTCCGGAATTGCCCCGGCCTTAACGAATTGCTGAAGCACAAAATCACAGCGGGGATCCCGGATCCGGGTGAACAGTTTTCCGTCGGACCAGGTTCCGGCACCGCCTTCGCCGAAAAGAAAATTGCTTTCTGTATTTACCTGACGGTCAATAAAAAACTGGTCGATATCAACTTTCCGGCGGTCGACATCTTTGCCCCGTTCGATGATGACAGGATTACATCCGGCGGAGGCAAGGATAAGTCCGGCGAACAATCCGGCAGGGCCTGTGCCAACGATCACCGGGTTTTGTACCGGGTGTTTGACTTCCGGCAAATGCCACGGTTCGGTTTTCGGCGGAGGCGGCTCCGTTGCATTGACCGGAACGGTTCCGTCTTTCAGTTCAGCAAGGATGGAGTAAATGACTTTGACATCCGGCTTTTTCCGGGCATCGAGACTCCGTTTGAGAATTCTGAAATTGAGCAGGTTGGCAGATGCGATCCCGCAAGCCTGAACGGTTCTTTTTCGCAGAAAATCGGCGGGATCAGCAGGGATTTTTCCTGCAGGGATTTCCAGTTTGACAACGACTTCCATAGATTATTTCTCCGGGGATTTGAGCGGGGAAAGTCCGGCAGCGGTCCGCATATTCTGAACACATTGCCACAGGGAACTGTCCCGGTAAAAAAGTTTGATGAGTTTTGTGCTGCCCGTGCCGGTTTTCTCTGCGGTCAGGCGGGGATTGTACTCTGATTCAGCAAACACATCCAGCAGTTTTGCCAGCCAGAGTGGATAAGCGTGATTTTTCATGGAGACCGGGGGCTCTCCCACCCGGAATCCCGGATCGGCGGGGCGTCTGATCTGAAAAGCGATCCGCAACCGCAAATAATTCAGAGCACAGCGGCGGTTATCGTGCTGGGAACGGTGTTCCGAACAAACAGCCTCCAAGCCGCTGGGAGCGTGTTTGACACGAACGGCAGAAGATGTTTTGTTCACATGTTGTCCGCCATTACCGCTTGCTTTGTGAAAATCCAGCAGACACTCAGCGGAAAGGGCTTCATCTTCCATAGAGAGCCACTGATCCCGCATGGAAAAATCATTCACCGGAGCAAGGATCTGTAATGAATCGTCCAGTGTCCGTGGAACCGGCAAACCGAGTTCTGAACGGATTTTTGCAGTCGACGGCAAGTATCTTTGCGGTTTTTCTCCGGAGGGAACGCCTTTGATTTCAACGGAAAGGGGCGGCATTGCGCGGAGAGCGATTTTTTCTGCCAGCTCCCGGATGGAAACGGCTTCTTCTGAACCCACATTGTAAGCCTCGCCAGGTCTGCCGCTGTTGAGAAGAGCTGCAAGCCAGTGCGCCAGATCATCGGCATAAAGATAAGAACGGATCGGAGAGCCGTCGCCATTGATATGAATGGTTCGTTTTGCTTCCAGATCGGCAAGGAAATTTCCGATGGCGAAGTGAGCACTTTTCGGGAGAAACTCTCCGGCAAAAGCGAAACACCGGGCTATCACGCAGGGGATCCCGCTTTTCAGACACATCTGTTCCGCTTCAACTTTTCCTTTTCCGTACAGCGTGACGGGGTTCAAAGGATCGGTTTCTTCCGCAAATTCTTTTTCCTGTTTTCCGTAAACTGCACCGGAACTGACATAAAGAAGCCGTTTGACCGTGCCCATTTTTTTCAGTTCCTCAAGAAGATGCGCCGTACCGTCTGTGAGGATGGAATACATCTCTTCATCGGTTGCGCCTCCGCCTGACGGCGCAGCTGCATGAATAACGGAATCGAATGTAAACCCGGAGAGGTCGACAGTTCTGATATCGCCGAAAACGGGAATGATTTTTGCTTTGCACGGGATTTTGGAGCGGAGCCCGTTTCTGGAGAGGAGGAACAGCTGAGTATCTTCCGGAAAGAGATCTGCTTTGAGCAGAGATTTTCCGAAAAAGCCTGTTCCGCCGGTGATAAGGATTTGTTTCATAGAGTTCCGCCTCGTTTTGACCCGTTTTTGAGAAATATACTTCCGTAAGGGAATTTTTCAACAGCTGAGGCAAAAAAAATTTATGGATGCAGCTGCTGAAAACACAAAGCGCAAGCTCATCGCAAGAAAATTTTTTATTTCTCCCGTGAATAATCCCACCGGCACTTCCGGGAACGCACTTCAGCTGGACTTTTTCTGTAATTTTTTACAGCAGTCGGGGCAGACTCCACGGTAATTCACATGGATCTCGCTGATATAAAAATCGGGGGGAACTGAGGGGAGAAATTGGGCGGGATCAAAAAATAAATCATGAACTTCACCGCACTCTGTACACTTGAAATGAGCGTGTTTGGAGATATCTGCATCGAACCGCATTTCGCCATCTTCGATGATCACACCCTGCGCAGCACCGCAGCTGCGGAAAAGTTTCAGAGTATTATAAACGGTAGTTCTGGAAAGAGAAGGATACTCCGGAGCAAGGGCGGCATAAATCGTGTCAGCCGTCGGATGGTTCCGGAGTTTATCCAGGTAGGCATAAATGGCAACTCTGGGCTGTGACGGCTGGATCCCGAATTCACGGAGCTTGGCTGCAACTTCTGAATTTGTCATTTGATACCTCCTGATTTATGTTTGGCAGGACTCCTGAGAGCCCTGCCGGGTCGTGCCTGACGGATCGGATTATCCGAAGTAGCGTTTGAACAGACCTGCGAAACCTGCGCCGTGGCGGGCTTCATCTTTGCACATTTCATGAACAGTGTCATGGATGGCATCGAGGTTCAGTTCTTTTGCGCGTTTTGCCAGCATCAGTTTCCCTTCGCAAGCACCGGTTTCAGCTTCGATACGAACGGTCAGGTTCTGCTTGGTATCAGCTGCGAGGCATTCGCCGAGGAGTTCAGCAAACTTTGCAGCGTGTTCTGCTTCTTCAAACGCATAACGCTTGTAGGCTTCTGCGATTTCGGGATAACCTTCACGGTCAGCCTGACGGCTCATTGCGAGATACATACCGACTTCCATGCATTCGCCATTGAAGTTTGCGCGGAGACCTTCGATGATTTCGGGATCGATACCTTTTGCAACGCCGACGCGATGTTCGTCAGCAAAAGCGATCTTTCCGTTTTCGATCTTTTCCTGGAACTTTGCCTTGGGAGCCTTGCACTGGGGGCATGCTTCAGGAGCTTCATTTCCTTCGTGAACGTAACCGCAGATCATGCAAACAAATTTCTTCATAATGTCCTTCCTTTCTCTGGTGTTGTTTTTATGGTTTTGACATCATTACAAGTTTGTACTGATTACAACTATTACTATACACACCTTTTTTTATTTTGCAAGTGAAGTTTTAAAAAAAATTGAAAAAAATGAAAAAAATCTGATTTTGAGTATAAGAAAAGAAAATATTCGTAAGTTGCTTGACAAACAGTATAGAATGCTGTATATTAGTGTAGAATAGTGTAGAAGGAAAACATTTATGGAACGGGATTTTATTATAGATAAAGCAATTGCAACTCCTTTATATATACAGGTTGCCAATTCACTGAGGAAGAAAATTCTTGAGGGAAAATATCAGGAAGGCTACCGTTTTCCGACGGAGCCGGAATTTGCAGCAATGCTGGGGATCAATCATCAGACCTTGCGGAAAAGTTTTCAGATTCTTTCTGAACAAAATCTGATCACCCAGCAGCGCGGCAAGGGAACTTTTGTAACATGCAATACGGACAGACTTTACAAAATTGCTGTTACATGGGGCAAATCAAAATCGAATGCCGGCGTTTATTCAACAGCAATCATTGCCGGGGTGAGTGAGGCCTTTAAGGCATACAGATACGAAATTTGTCATTTGAACAGGATTCCGGGAAAAAGTCTCTACGAACAATATGCAGAAACAAATGCTGACATGCTGATTGTTGCGCTCTTTAATATGCAAGATGCAGAAATGATCTGCGATCCGCGATTTGATAATGTGCCGCTTGCTGTGATCAACGGGGATAGTGAAACTCTGAGAGGAAGAATGAATGTCTCTGTTCAGAATGATCCTCTTCATGATGCTGTTCAACGGCTGGCTGAACTCGGGCATCGCAGGATCGGGTACATCACTTTAGCCGAAAAAACAATATCATTACAGAAACGGGACAACTCCTATCTCAACAACATGAAAAAGCTGGGATTGGATTGTCCTGAACTTATCTGGGAAACTCCGGCGGGAACAACGCATTATGATGCGGGAATGATCGGAGCAGAATATCTGACTTCCCTGAAAGATCCGGCAACAGCGATTATCTGTCCGGGAAGTGTGATTTCCATGGGCGGCTGGCAGAAACTGACGGCTAAAGGTTTCAGGATCCCGGAAGATGTTTCCATCATCGGATACGATCTGCCTGAATGGGTCAATCCTTATTTTTCAACCATGGCACACCCGCACAAAGAAATCGCAGAATATTGCGGTCAGACTCTTCTGAATTTTATTTTGAAAGGAGAATATCTTCCGGAAAAAGAGTTCAGAGTAACGCTGAATGACCGTGGAAGCATTGCAAAAGTCAGAAAAACAAAGAATATAACCGAAAGGAAAAAAAGATGATCCGCAGACAGAAGAAATTCACATTGATCGAGCTGCTTGTTGTGATTGCCATAATCGCAATTCTGGCAGGTATGTTGTTGCCCGCCCTGAACAAAGCAAGACAGCAGGGGCAAACTTCATCCTGCATCAACAACCTGAAACAGCTCGGGACTGCTGCAGCAATGTATCAGGATGACAACGAGGGATATCTGCTCCACAAACATTCCACTTCCAACGGAGCTATTGTCTGGTATCAGCTTTTAGGGGCATATATCCCTTATAAAATCGCACCTGCTACAGCAGACAACAACCCGTCCCTGAAACCTTCCCCCTACAAATGTCCTGCTGCACCGGTCAAAAGCGGCACCAACGGTTATATCGGAAAAGATGCTTACGGCAACGCCATGATCACTTATGGAATCACGGAACTTCTGGGGTCAACACAGGATGGTTCTTCCACAGGAAAACCACTAAAAATGTCCAAAGTTCCGGCAGCGGTTCAGCCTGAACTGATCGTTCTCATTGATGCTCACAACAGATCTTTCAACCAGTATTCTGCCGATCACTGTCAGGGGCTTGCCCGACTCTCCTGGGGACGGCATGGCAACAAAGTAAACGGATTACATCTTGACGGCAGCGCAAAAACTCATGCAAGAGTCCGTCAGGTCGGAAATACAAAGCCAACAGACACCTATTTCACTGCATTTTGATTGGAGGCAACGATGAAATTTTTTACATTATTTCTTGCGGGAACAGTACTGTTTCAGCTTTCTGCCGGAGATTGGACAGGCTGGCGGGCAGACGGGAAGTATCCGGCTGAACAGTTTCAAGTTAAAAATGGCATTGTTCAGGCAGTTCCGGGAAAAAAAGGGATCAAATTTTTTGACAGCAAAGCCCGGAGTATTTCTCTCGGGATGGAACTGACGCTCAAGGCGGAATTTTCCGGAAAAGGAACCGCCGCAGCGGGGTGTCATTTCTATGATAAAAACAATAAATGGCTTGGTATGGCGACCGGGAAGCTGATAAAGGTTGATTCTGCAAAACCGATTCCTTATACGGCAGATATTATTGTCAATAAAGCAAATACAGTGAAAATCCGTCCGTTTGTTCTGTTTCAATCCGGTTCTGTAAAGTGTCATAATTTTGAATTAAAAATGCCGGAAATGTTCGACCGGAAAAACATTGCAAAAGCCCCTGTTTTCAAGAACTGGATGTATAACGGAACCACCAAAGCGGTTATGATCAGAATGGCTGGGAACGGAAAGGCGGAAACTTCCAGTCTGAAAATCATCACAGCCAATGCACAAACCGTGGAATCTTTTCCGAAGGCATCCCAGAATATTAACGAAAACGACATTCTGAAAATCCGGTTTAAAGCAACCGGCACCGGGAAATTTCATATCGGAGTACACCTGTACGATGCAAAAAACGTATGGCAGGGTGTTCTGCTCTCCAAAGCGGTCACACCGGGAACTCTCTCTGAAGTTACGCTGGAATTAAAGACTCCGGCAGGAAAGAAAACTGTGAAAAAGATCCGTCCGTTCATCCGGATCTTGCCGAACTCAAATCTTGAGATCGGGGCTTTACAGATCAACAAACGGGAACTGGCTCATAAAAAGCCGGAAGTTGAAATTCCGCTGCCGGAAGGGTTTCAGCTGCTTTACCCGGGGAAAGCAGATTTTCAGCTCCGCTTCTTTGCCTCGGAAAACAGAATCATTCTTGACCAGATCGAAACGCCGTATGCCAACTGTGCCGGGGATGTTTGTTCCGTGAAATTTTCTGCGGTCAGCTCAGATGGGAAGGTAATCGGACAGCAAACATTTTCCTATAAGAACAATCTGATTACCAATCAATCGTTTCCGATCAAAAGTGATTTTACAGGATCTTTCACTGTGAAAGCAGATTATCTGGACAAAAACGGAAACGTTCTGATTTCCGGAACCGGTTATGCCGCGATTTATCACATGGACCTCTATTCCGGAAGATATATGGCAGGCGGATTTCTGCTCCGGAATGCACATCTGAAAGAATGGGTCAAACGGCGTCTCATGGGGCAAACCGTTTTCCACAAACAGAAATTCCCCTTTGAAAAAGAGGTGAAAACGGATCATGGCTTTGCCGGATTTGCTCCGCTGAAAATTCAGGGTGACACAATTCAAATCTCCGGCAGAACTTATACAGTCGGTAAAAATGGTTTCCTTTCACAGGCAACAGCTTATCAGCTGGAGCCGACCGTCGGGAATGCAACAGAATCACTGTTTGCAGCATCGGTCAATCTGGCTGTTGACGGTGTGACCTTTCCCTGGAAACGGAGCAGTCTCAGAAAAGAAGGTCATGCGGTTCTCTGGGAACAGAGTGCAGATGCAGCCGGTGCGGTCTGGACCATTCAAAACAGACTTGAGCCGGATGGAGTTCTCCGGATGACTTTTACGGTTGTTCCCGGAAAAGATTTCCAGCCGGAAAAAGTTTCTCTGAATCTGCCGCTGAAACAGGATCAGGCGACGCTTTATCAGAATATCACCGATGTGACCTACCGCAGAATGGATCGTTCCAAAAAACTCGGACAAACACCGCTGGGCGGGTTCGCCGGATTTACACCATCACAAAAAATCCGGGGTGATGTCGTCTGGGAAAGTAAGGGACAGGAACGGAGAACTCCCGGTTCTTTCCAGCCGTTTGTCTGGTTCGGGAATGAAGACCGCGGCTTCTGCTATTTCTCCGACAGCGACAGAGATTGGAAAGTCGATGACTCCCGCAGTGCTTTGGAAATCTCCCGTCGAAACGGTCAGGTCATTTTCAATATCAACTTTATCAACGCTCCGGGCGAACCTCTTTCCGGGGTGATGAAATGGGATATCGGATTGCTTGCCACTCCGGTGAAAGCTCCTCTGAAAAACTGGCGCGGAACCATTTTTCCCCGCTGGATGAGCATGGATAAACCGTTTTACGAAAAATTGAAAGATGTCCGGAAGATCATTATTGTTTCAGCAGGGCACCCCAGCTTCAATTCCGGAACGCAGAACATTTCTGCTCTTGATGTTGAAAGAACCAGAAAAATGTATCGGGGCGTTGCAGATAAATTCGGCAGTACCTATCTGGAATATTACTGCAGCGATCTTCTTGGAATCGCCATTCCGGAGATGAAAACTTATTTTTCCGAATGGGGCGGCGGAATTGCCGGAACATTTGTAAAAGGCGGTTCCACCCGTTGGCATTCAAAAAGTTATGATTTCAAAGGTGCGACAACGATCCAGCAGCAGCGAAAAGTCCCTTCATACATCAAATACAGAGGCTGGGCGATCGGAGACAAACTCAAACAAATCGGTCTGCTCTCGTTTTATGAAGATAACGTTCATCCGCGAACTTTCTTTGAC
>SUVT01000122.1 GCA_015061845.1 Lentisphaerota bacterium | reverse complement strand
AATCCGATGTGATGCATTTCTGCAAGAGCGATCAACCCTTCGGGTCTGTCCCGGTAGGCAAGTTTGGAAAGCAGCGGTCCGGTGGTTTCAAAAAGTTCTGCGCCCTGCGCCGCCGCTTTTTCCAACAATGCAGGTTCATTTTCGCCCAGATACAGTTCCGGTGCAAACCAGCATTCTGTCAGATGGATCCCGGCTTCCAGGGCACGGGTAAGTTCCCGATAGCCTTCCAGAACTGTCAGACCAGCCTTGTCACGTTCCTTGCGTTCACGCAGAGAAAGCACCCGTTTCAAACGCTGATTTTTTGCACTTGTAATGAGAATTGATTCCATTTCTCACCCGAAAATAATATCCCCGAAACATTCCGGCTGATGGAAGTTGAAGACTTTGATGGGATTCCATGTTGCCCAGCGCGGATGACTTGTTCCGTCTGCACAGGTATAGAAGTTGGCTCTCCAGGTGGTTCCCTTTGCGGGAATGCCATTTGCACCGAATTCCTTTTCAAAGAGTGAGAAAGGAATGTACATCGCAAGTTCCCAATTGCAGGGATCGGTAACTTCTTCTTTCACATCTTCTGCCTTGAGCGTGGGATAACGTTTGACAGCTTCATTGGCAAACTCATCGACCTTGTGATAATCAGCAAAACCGTGATCGGTTCTGGTGTTGTCGACAACATGATAAAGAAGCATCACACCACATGCATTGAATTCAAAGTTGAGATATCCTTTTCCTCCGGTGGGTTCAACAAAGAATTCCACACAGGAATCTTTGCAAACACAGTCCTGATAGTTCTGAGCGACGCACTTCACCCAGCGGTCCTTCACGGAATAACGGAGATAAAGTCCGTTTGCATCATAAAGAACCCGGCAGAGAGTTTCCGGACGGCTGTCAGAACTCTTTTCCTGGAAATTATCGATTTTGAGAACGTTTGCACTTGCCCATTCCTGTTCTGTGGGCATGACACCGGCAGCGTGTCCGGCAGGAAGTGAATTGATTGTGTAGCTCATATTAGCTCCTGTATTTTAATATTTTGGTTTTATCCGAAAATGATCTCCCCGAAACATTCCGGGAGATGGAAATTCAAAACATTGACCGGGCTCCATGCTGCCCAGCGCGGATGACTTGTTCCGTCAGCGCAAGTGTAAAAGTTACCGTGCCAGACGGTTCCTTTTTTCGGCTGAAGTGTGAGTCCGAACTCTTTGGAAAGAACAGAGAACGGAACGTAAACGCCCAGTTCCCAGTTGCATGGCTCAGTGATCTCCTCTGAAACATCTTCCGGTTTCAAAGTAGGATAACGTTTGACCGCTTCGTTTGCATAATCACCGACTGCGTAGTAATCAGCATAAGCATCTCCGACCTCGGTCCAGTCAATAACATGATAGAGCAGCATGACACCGCAAGCGTTCAGTTCAAAGTTCATGTAACCTTTTCCCTGAACCGGTTCGACAAAAAATTCCACACAGGAATCTTCGCAAACACTGTCCTGATAGTTCTTTGCAACACATTTCACCCATCGGTCTTTCAGAGAATAACGAAGATAAAGTCCGCTTGCATCATAAAGAACCCGGCATTTGACATCCGGTCTGGCATCAGAACCTTCCGGTCGGAAATTGTCAATATTCAGAACATTGGCATTTTCCCATTCCTGAACGGATGGCATAACACCTGCTTCATGTTCAGCCGGAAGACGGTTGATCGTATATTGTTTCATAAAAACACCTCTTATTTTCCGCCTTCACAAAGTTTGATGACTGCAGTTGTAGAATACCCCGGAACAAAGAGTATAAACTGAAATTCTGCACCGCAATCCAATAACACACTCCGTTCAGATGGATCAAGCTTTTCTACCGTATAATCCCCGCCTTTGACGTAAACATCCGGCATCAAAGCAGCAAGTTCTTTATTGCACCGCTGTGAATCAAAAATCACTACTGCATCAATGAATTCCAGGCAAGCCAGAAGAAAAGCCCGGTCGTTTTCTTTACAGATCGGACGGGTCGGTCCTTTCAGCTGGCGGATGGAAGCATCTGCATTGACCAGCACCAGAAGAGCATCTGCTGTATTGCGGGCAGACTGCAAATATTCCGCATGACCGCGGTGAAGAATATCAAAACAGCCGTTTGTTACGGCTAATTTCTTTCCTTGTTTTTTGAGTTCGCTGCGCCATTCAACAGCCTGTTCAAGTGTCATGACTTTGGGCGCAACATTAATGTTTCGGGTACTCATATCGTTCATCCTTTGTTTTAGGCATAAATGATTGGTCTTTGATGTCCACATGGAATGATTTCATATAGATGTGAAACATTCTGGAGAAAAATGTCAATTGTTTTGCAGAAAGAATATCATCCACAGTGAGTTCCGCACCGACAAGATCTGCAGCGATCAGAAAACTGGATTGCCCCGGCATCTGTTTGACATGATCTGCGTTATAAACATCTTTCAGATTGAGTGTATTGGTAAACGTATCCGCAACAGTATACTTTTCAGTATTCATATCATCAGCAGAGTAGTAAGTTTGCGCCCCATTCTTCGGCTTGTCATCAGAAGAAAACGGGATAGTATCTTTTCCATAATCCCAAGTCAGAATATCTTCCGCTTTGGCACTTCCTGTATTTTTGCCAAGATCAACAGCACTGCGCGTTTGAATCGTATTCTGTACATTGGCTCTGCCAAGAACGGCAACCAGGATCAAACCGGAAAACACAAAAATAATCGGAATCAAACATACCACAAACTCCATGAGGACTTGACCTTTTTCTTTTGATCTTCTCATGAAAAATCCCTCCCGGTTTTATTTCAGATGTGTCAGTTCCTGGCATCCAAGCGGATAAACCTCAAACCCAAGCTCAAACAGTGCATTGTGATCAAGGATATTCCGTCCATCAAAAATAAACGCAGGCTTTGCCATCAGGGAGAATATTTTGCGGTAGTCATATTCTGCAAACTCCTGCCATTCCGTAACAACGGCAACAGCATGTGCATCTTTTGCAGCTTCGTAAGGATCATTACAGAAACGGACATTTTCATATCCGTCAAGATCTTTCTTTGCATTCTCAAGAGCTTTCGGGTCATAAATCGTAAGATTTGCATTCTCTTCCAAAAGCATTTTTGCAATATAAATCGCCGGTGATTCCCGGGTATCTCCAGTATCGGCTTTGAATGCAAAACCGAACATCGTAATATTCTTGCCGGAAATCGTATTAAACATGGAACGGACTATTCTTTCAGCAAAACGCCGTTCCTGATATTCATTCATCTTTACGACCTGTTCCCAATAGGCTGCCACTTCCGGCAGGTTGTAGGTTTCACAAAGATAAACCAGATTCAGGATATCTTTCTTGAAACAGGAACCGCCGAAGCCGACTCCGGGACGTAAGAATTTTGCACCGATCCTGGAATCCATACCGACAGCACGGGAGACTTCTCTGACATCAGCCCCGGTCCGTTCACACAATGCTGAAACACTGTTCATAGAGGAGATCCGCTGAGCAAGCATGGCGTTGGCAATGAGTTTTGACATCTCACTGCTCCAGACATTGGTTGTAAGAATTTTTTCCCGGGGAACCCAGCGGGCGTAAATATCAACAAGAGTCTGCATCGCTTCATGTCCATCGGGTGTCCGCATGGAACCGATCAGAACTCTATCCGGATTTTCCAAATCTTTGATCGCTGTCCCTTCTGCCAGAAATTCCGGATTGGAAAGAACATGGAATTCAAAGCCGTTGGAATTTGCCTGAAGGATCTTGTGGATCATCTCTGCCGCCCGGACGGGCAGGGTGCTTTTCTCTACCACGATCCGGGGACCATCTGCATTTTCTGCAATGATTCTTGCACACCGTTCCCAGTATTGCAAATTTGCAGCTTTTCCTGCTCCGGTCCCGAACCGTTTTGTGGGGGTATTGACACTTACAAAGATGATGTAAGCATCACGAATGGCTGAAATGGCATCTGCAGTAAAAAACAGATTTTTGCCCCGGCATTGTTTGACCAAAGCATCCAAACCCGGCTCGTAGATCGGAAGCGTATCTGAATTCCAAGCTGCGATCCGTTCTTCATTGATATCGGCAACGGTTACGGTATAATCGGGACACTTCGCCGCGATCATCGCCATTGTCGGTCCACCGACATAACCGGCACCGATACAAAGAATATGCTTTTTATCAGCCATTCGTTTTCCTTTTGGCGTTATCAGTTATCCGCCATATAGTTGGGCGCATCTTTGGAGAGAAGAATATCATGGGGATGAGCTTCTTTCAAACCGGATGCACTGACACGGATGATTTTTGCACGGGCTGTAAGTTCAGGAATTGTGCGGGTTCCGCAATATCCGAGAGAGTAACGGAGACCGCCGGTGAACTGGTGAACAACTTCCCACAATGCGCCGCGGAAGGGAACCATCCCTTCGATACCCTGCGGAACAAGTTTCTTGCTGTCATCAACATCAGCCTGACCGTAACGTTCACGGCTGCCCTTGGAAGTCTTCATTGCTTCCAGACTGCCCATGCCGCGGTAGACGACATAACGTCTGCCGTGGTGGATGATCTTATCTCCGGGACTTTCCATTGTTCCGGCAAGAACAGAACCCATCATAACGCAGTGCGCGCCGACTGCCAGTGCCTTTGCAACGTCTCCGGACTGCTTGATACCGCCATCTGCGATCAGCGGAACTTCATCCCCGATTGCCTTGCGGACTTCATAGATTGCAGAAACCTGCGGCATACCGACACCTGCAACAACGCGTGTTGTACAGATGGATCCGGGTCCGATACCGACTTTGATTGCATCCACACCGGCATCCAGCAGAGCTTTCCCGGCATCTCCGGCTGCAATATTACCGGCGACAACATCAGCATTGATAGAACGTTTCTTCAGTTCTTTCACTGTTTCGATCACGCCTTTGGAGTGTCCGTGTGCGGTATCGATCACAAGGGCATCCACGCCTGCCTGAAGCAGAAGTTCGATTCTGTTCCAGTCCATGGGGCTGATCGCAGCAGCAACACGGAGTCTGTGTCCGGCATCTCTATTGTAGTTCGGTGCAATATTACGGATGATCGTTCTGACATCTGTATAGCTGTAAAGACCAGTGAGTCTGCCGTTTGCATCGAGTGTCGGCAGCTTTGCCAGTTTGTTTTTGGTCATGATATCATAAGCCTCTTCCAGTTCAGTTCCATCGGGAGCTGTAACCAGTTTCGCGGTCATGATATCTTTGAGTTTGACATTGTAGTCTGTCAGATATTTGATATCGCGGGAAGTAACAAGTCCCACGAGCTTACCATTGTTGTCAACGATGGGGAAACCTGAGAATGAGTACTGCTTTGCAGCCTTTTCATTCAGCATTTCTTCCACGGTCTGATCCTGATTGAAACAAATGGGTTCGCGGATAAAACCGTTGAGATACTGTTTTACCTTGCGGACTTCATCAGCCTGAATTTCAGGAGCAAGATTTTTGTGGATCACACCGATACCGCCAAGTTTTGCCATGGCAATCGCCATTTCGCTTTCGGTAACTGTGTCCATTGCAGCAGAGACGAACGGGATGTTCAATCTGATGTTGCGGGAAAAATTGGTGGAGACATCTGATTCATCGGGCAGAAAATCTGCATACTGAGTGATCAAAGAAATGTCGTCAAACGTGAGCCCTTCAAACTTGAAGTTGGCCATAAACTCGTCAATGAAAGTGTTGTTCATCCTAAAACCTCCGTTTGCCTTTGAAATATAACGCTTTTTTCTGAAAATTCAAGTCAGAAAACATGCTTTTGAAAATTTTCATGCAAGTTTTTTTTACTTTTCTTCCAATCAGAATGCTGTTTTTGATATTTTTTTATTTTTTCTGACCAACTTTTTATACTTGATACCGTCTAAACTATGTGATTGTTTTCATACAAAACACGATTTTTTCTCACTTGAAAAATACGGGTTCCGGGTGTATTGTGAAAGCAAGCCCCCAGTTGTAATCATGGGAAAGCGAGTCTCCGGCAGCTTTTCTATTGTAAACTCCGGAAAAAACTTTTTCACGAAAGGCAGCACTATGCAGACATCTGAAGAAAAGAAAAAACAAATGATGGAAACTGCGGAGTTAATTGAAGCGTTCAAGGCTGGAAAACAGGAAAGTTTTGATAAACTGGTCGTTATGTACTCACCTCAACTCTATCGGACCGCATATGGGCTGCTGGGCTCTAAACAGGATGCAGAAGAAGTCGTTCAGGATGCCTTTGTCCGGGCATTCCGGGCTCTGAATAATTTTCGCGGAGATTCCAGCTTTGAAACCTGGATGCACAGAATCACAATCAATCTGGCAAGAAACAAGTTTCATTGGAACCGGCGGCGGGGAGAAGGTTTGATGACCAGTATTTCCCGTGTGTCTGATGACGAAGGAGAACAGCGGGATCTTCTGTTCCCGGATGATCGGCTGAGACCCGATTTTTCTATGGAAAACTCTGAAATCGAAAAACAAATCATGAACGGTTTGTCAAGCCTGCCGGATTCGCTCAGGGAAACTATGGTTCTGCGCCATATTTCGGATCTCCCATACGAGAAAATTGCAGAACAGCTTGATTGCAAAGTCGGAACCGTCAAATCCCGTCTCGCCCGGGGCAGGGAACTGCTGCGGGAATATCTTATCTCAAAAGAAATACCCGCCAATGAAGCAAGAAGGAGAAACTGATATGCCTCAACACCCCCAAAAACCTGAATGTCCCTCTCATGAACAACTTTCCGCTTATTTTGATAAAGAAAGTTCCCGGCAGGAAGAAATCGGAAAACATCTGAAAAATTGCAGCTCTTGCAGAAACTATGTTGATTCTCTTTCAAAAATAGAATATTCTTTGAAGCATACCGTAACCAATAAAACCGGAAGCGATGAGGATATTTCCAAACGGATCCTCTCACGGGTCCATGCCTCTGTTAGCGAGTCCGGAAAAGACAGAAAACATAAATTTTTCCTCTCTCCTGTTCAATGGCGGGTGGTGGTTCTTCTGCTGATCGGTTGCGCTGTCGGTTATCTGTTGTGGAGTGATATGCAAAAGGATAAAATGGAAAAACAAAAGACAAAACGAGTCATTCAGCCGTCAGCAACGGTTACAGCATCATTGACTCCGGCACAAAACAACAAACCGGCAATCCGGGAATCAGAAAATTTTTATTTTTCAGCAGACTCCGATCAAAAAAAGCTCCCATCCGGAATAAAGCCGCAGATAATCAAACAGGATGTACACCATGAATGGTCTCAGCCGGCTCAGTCCGGGATTCAGATTTCCGAACTGTTGAAAAAGCATAATATCCCGCAAGATTCTTTGAAAAAGTCAGATAAAGGATTCCAGATCCAATGCACCATAACCAAACTGCAGGCAGCTCAATTTGTAAAAAGCTGTTCTGACGCCGGATATAAACTTCTCTCTCAGGATCAACCGCAACCCGGACAGAAATATTTTGCAGGGCAGGGAACTGACAAGGTAAAATATCATGCTGATATTACGTTGACAAAATAATCAATCGGGTAATATTGAAAAGTATCATTAAGTATCGGATTGTGTCGGATATTATTATTTTTTTTTCAAATCCCCGGAGACTTCGGCTGACGGGGTATTTTTTTGAAAAAATATGCCGAGTTATGTTGATTTTTTTCATTTCTGCAGTAAGTTACATTTTATTGTAAAGCAGAGAACTTGTAGTAAAGAAATTTAAAAAAGATGAGAGGTCTATCAATGAAAAGGATTTTTCTGTTCGGTTTTCTTTTTTTTGTGTCAAACGTATTTGCAGTTATTTACACCCCCGCAGATGTTGCAGAATTCCGCAAAGCCGCTGCACGGGGAGATGCAGAAGCGCAATGTGAATTAGGAGTATGTTATGAGTATGGCTTTGGAGTTCAAGAGGATCTGAAACAAGCGGTGGTGTGGTATCGCAAAGCTGCCGAACAAGGATATGCAGAAGCGCAACTTTATTTAGCCCATTGCTATTATAAAGGTATTGGTGTACAAAAAGATCTGAAACAAGCGGTGGTGTGGTATCGCAAAGCTGCTGAACAAGGGGAGAAAGAGGCGCAATATAATTTAGGCCTTTGCTATTACAACGGCTTTGGCGTTCAAAAGGATCTGAAACAGGCGGTGCATTGGTATCGCAAAGCCGCGGAACAGAACGAGGTGGATGCTCTGTGTAATTTAGGAAATTGTTATTATAACGGTCATGGCGTTCAAAAAAATCCGGAGAAAGCTGTATTCTGGTATCGCAAAGGCATCGAACAAAGATATCCTAGAGCGCAATGTAATTTAGGTATTTGCTATCATAACGGCGAAGGTGTAGAAAAGGATTTGAAACAAGCGGTGTATTGGTATCGCGAAGCTGCCGAACAAGGATATGCAGATGCGCAATTTTATTTAGGTTTTTGCTATGCTTATGGCTATGGTGTAGAAAAGGATTTGAAACAAGCGGTGGTCTGGTATCACAAAGCCGCGAAACAAGGACATGCGAAAGCTCGTGAAGCATTAAAGAGAGTTTCAGTTTTACGATAAACATTCTTCGATATCGACTTCCAACACCCCGTGGGCTTCGGCTGATGGGGTGTCTTTTTGAAAAAAATGAAAAAATATGCCAAGTCATATTGACTTTTTTCTTTTCTGCAGTAAATTACAAGTCTTTATAAAGCAGGAAATATTTTGTATATTAATCAAAAAAAAGATGGAGGTCTATCTATGAAAAAAATTTTTCTGTTTGTTTTTCTTCTAGCCTTGTCAAGTGTATTTGCAGTAACCCCTGCAGAGGTTGAAGCTTATCGCAAAGCCGCCGAACAAGGAGATGCCAAAGCGCAACATAATTTAGGTGTTTGTTATGCTTATGGCTATGGTATAGAAAAGGATCTGACACAGGCGGTGGTCTGGTACCGCAAAGCCGCTGAACAAGGACTTGCACAAGCTCAATATAATTTAGGACTTATCTTTGCTAACGGCTATGGCGTTAAAAAGGATTTAAAACAGGCGGCGTTCTGGTATCGCAAAGCCGCTGATCAAGGATTTGCACAAGCGCAATGTAATTTAGGTGTTTGCTATGAGAACGGCTATGG
>SUVT01000121.1 GCA_015061845.1 Lentisphaerota bacterium | reverse complement strand
GGTACCACAAAAACTGTTCTGGTTCGCAACTTCAAGCTCATTGAGGAATAAGAAATGAAAAAGATTCAGACAGCCGTTTATTATTTCCCCAACTACCATGTGGATCCCCGGAACGAAGCCGTTCATGGACAGGGATGGACCGAATGGGAACTTATGAAGGTCGCACGTCCCCGTTTTGAAGGGCACGATCAGCCGAAAGTTCCTCTCTGGGGGTATGAGGATGAAGCAGATCCTGCCGTGATGGCAAAGAAGATCGATGTCGCCGTGGAACATGGCGTTGATGCTTTTGTTTTCGACTGGTACTGGTACGAAGGACCCTATCTGGAACGCTGTCTGAAAGAAGGTTTTCTCGGCGCACCCAACAATGACAAAATGAAATTTGCTCTTATGTGGGCAAACCATGACTGGAAGAATTTCCATCCGGGCGGACGGGATACGAAAAACTATCCCATCAACTTCCCGTGGAGTACCCGCCGGGAAACTGTCGGTTATGTCTGGGATTATATCATTGAAAACTTCATGACCAAGCCCAATTACTGGCGCGTTGACGGTCTGCCATATTTCTCCATTTATGCTGTGAACCGTTTCATCGGTCAGATGGGCGGTGTGGAAGCAACAGCAGAGGTTCTCGCTGAGTTCCGCGAAAAGGCTGTCAAGGCAGGTTTGCCCGGAATCCATATCGGCGGTATCTGGTTTGACGTTCTCGACAGTCATCCGGCTTACTCCGAATGTCCCCAGGCAGACTGGGCAAACAAACTCGGTTTCTCCAGCTACACCAGCTACAACAACTGCTGTACGACTGACGAATGGTTCCGGAACTTCCCGCATATTGATTACGACAAAGCTGCAGAAGAGTACTATCAGATTGCACGCAAGGCTATGACAACTCTTCCTGCACCGTATCACCCTGTTGTGACAGCCGGATGGGATTCCACACCACGCTGTACGCAGTCCGAAGTTTACGATGCCAAACCGTCCTATCCCTATCTCGGCGTGATGCAGCCCACTCCTGAAAAATTCGGAAAAGCCGTTGCAGAAACAGTAAAAATTTTGAAAGAATATGCTGCTGATAATCCGATTTTCTTCATCAATGCCTGGAACGAATGGACAGAAGGAAGCTATCTGGAACCTGACACCCGGTTTGGTATGGCTGTCTTGGAAGCATTGAAAAAAGAACTTGCTTTACAATAATATTTTGGAGGAAAAAATGAAAATGTTGCATCCCGCTTGCAGGCAGGTGAAGCATGAAAGCTTTACCCTGATAGAACTTCTGGTCGTGATTGCCATCATCGCAATTCTTGCCGGGATGCTTCTTCCTGCATTGAACTCTGCCAGAGAAAAAGGGCGCGGTTCCACTTGTAAAAATAATCTTAATACAATCGGGAAAGCCGAAGCAATGTATTCCGCTGATTTCGATGATTGGATTGTTCCGGCAAGACCGCCTCAATATACCGATTCGCAGGATCAGTGGCACATGATTCTTTCCGGTACAGATAGTTCCGGCGTCAAAAGCAAGAGATATGCAGGATGGGGCGCAACTTTTTATGGTGAACACAGTAATAAGGGAACTTTCTATTGCCCGTCTGCTGTTCAGAACAAAACTTATCGTGCCACCACATACGGTTACAACCGTTTTTTGCATGGCGATGACAACAGCGGAACCTATTTTGCCAGAAAAACGAGTTGCGTAACTCAGCCGACAGTGACCTTTGTCTCTGCTGATAAAGTGCATCTTGCTTCCGGAAAGATGCACGATGCAGGATGTATTGCTTACCGGCATGCTCCCGGGAGTGATACCGGTGATGGCGGACTGCGTGGACAGGGTACAGGGTATCACATTAAAGCCGGTGTGTCCAGCTATCCTGCGACCGGTTCCGGTAATTGTCTTTATTTCGATGGTCATGTTGCACAGATCACCGTTAAAGATATGTTGATTATTGACGGTCGGGCTGACGTTCATAAATTCTTCAAGAGAGGTTATAACGAAGGAATGAAAAGTCCCACTTGGAAATAAAATTGATTTTTGGACTGCTTTTTGCAAAACTTGATTTTATATAACACTGAAAATATAACCAAGGAGATATTATGAGACAAATGGTCGGGAGTTCAGGTCAAAGGAACCGCAATTTTACTTTGATTGAATTGCTGGTTGTGATTGCCATTATCGCAATTCTTGCCGGAATGTTGCTGCCTGCTTTGAACAGTGCCAGAGAAAAAGGGCGCAGTGCCAGCTGTACCAATAATTTAAACACGATCGGAAAGGCTCAGTCTATGTATTCTGCGGATCATGATGACTGGATCCTGCCCAGCCGTATGCCGAATTATGATGGCAATTACGACCAGTGGCATATGGTGCTTTCCGGAAAAGATTCCAGTGGAAAACAGAGTGCAAAATATAAAGGTTGGGGTGCAAGTTTTTACGGAGATTTCAGATATAGTGGAAAAGGGAAGTCATGTACTTTTACCTGTCCGACGGCGAATCCGAATGTCGCCTGGACAACAACTCATTATGCTCACAACCGCTTCCTGTTGGGACAGGTCAAAGAAGATGGTGTCAATAAAGCATTCGGAAGAAAAACTACTTGTGTGACCTCTGCTTCCACAGCTGTTTTTGCAGGCGACCAGGTCAATACAGGAAGCTATTATTTACATGACATAGGTGCCTTATCTTACCGTCATGGCGGAAGTGGCGACCCCGGTGATGGAAAACGGGGAGTCGGAACAGGTTATCATTTGAAACATAATCAGTTGGGCTACATTCCATCCGGAAGAACAAATATTGTTTATTTTGATGGTCATGTCGGTTCCATGTCAGTAGCAGAAGCTGCTGCCTTTGAAGGCAATGTTGATGGCAAACTTCTGAAAACCGGCTGGAATGATGTCCGCGGCCCGGAGTGGGCGTATTAATAATACCATTTTGCTGATAAAGGTGCTTTCGTACAGAGAGAATGGCTTGTACAGAGGAAATTTTTTATGCGGGATGAACGGGTAATTGATTATATTGCTCCGGTGCGTATTGTTGCTTCTGAGCATTGCGGGAACACTCAAATTCTGCTGAAAGAATCTCCCGGACAAGCTTCAACTTCTGCCAGACCGGAGTGTATTCTTGAGCCGGGCGGTTGGATCGTTCTGGATTTCGGGCGTGAATATTATGGCGGCGTTGAACTGGTTTTTGGAGCCTTTGAAGAGCCGGTACGGAAACTTCTTTTGACATTCGGAGAGTCTGTTTCTGAGACATTTTCTCATCCGAACCATGGTCATACTGTTCAGGAAACGGAGCTTTCTTTTCCTGCGTGGAGTGTTATAGCGTTTGGAAAACTGGCGTTCCGCTTCGTGAAGCTTGAGAATAGGGAAACCTATCCGATTGGAATTCAAGGAATCCGGGCATCGTTTCTGCATCGGGAGTTCCCTGTTGAGGCATCGTTCCGCTGTTCCGATCCTCTCTTGAATGAGATCTGGGATGCCTCCGCATGGTCTCTGAAACTCTGTATGCAGGATTATATGTGGGATGGTGCAAAGCGTGACCAACTGGTTTGGATGGGAGATCTTCTGCCGGAACTTTTTGCCTGTGCAACATTGTTCGGGCATCAGGAAATTGCAGAAAAAAGTCTGGATTATCTCCGTGATGAAACGCCTTTGCCGCGAATGATGAACGGTTGCGGAACATATTCGTTCTGGTGGATCATCGGGCAGGGGTTCTGGTATCGCCGGTTCGGTTCTCTGGAATATTTGAGAAAGCAGCATGATTATTTGAAAGGTTTGGTGACACTCCTTTCGGGAATGATTTCTGAGAATGGCGAACTGCAGTTGAAAGGCGGTTATCAGCTTCTGGATTGGGCTACCGGTATCGGAGTTGATGACGGGCCTGCGATCCGTGCCGGGTCTCATGCGATTTTACGTTTGGCATTCCTTACCGCTGCCGATCTCTGTCGTGTTCTCGAAGATGAAGAAACTGCCTTGATTTGTGATGGATCTGCAGAAAAATTATTGCGGAAAAAACTGCCATTATCTCACAGTTCCGCTGCCAATGCGTTTCAGGTTCTTGCCGGATTCCGTGATGCAAAGGATGTTTATGATCAATGCTTTGCGGGGAATTTGCCTCGTGGGTTGTCAACATTCCTCGGGTGTTTCGTTCTGGATGCCTGTGCAAAAGCCGGACACTGGAAAGAGGCGTTGGAATACATGCGCCAATACTGGGGGGGGATGCTGTCTGTCGGCGCAACCTCATTCTGGGAACATTTTGATCTTAACTGGTTGAACGATGCCGGGCGGATCGACGAACTTGTGCCGGAAGGCAAACACGATATCCACGGGGAATACGGAGAAGGCTGTTTCAAGAGTTACCGGAACAGTTTCTGTCACGGCTGGGGTTCCATGCCGGCAGAGTGGCTGACCCGTCAGGTTTGCGGAATTGATTTTGTTGATTCCCGGACGATCCGTTTTCAGCCGGATCTTTGCGGTTTGGAGTGGGTGGAAGCATCGATCCCTGTATCGGGCGGAATGATCCGTGTCCATCTGACGGCGGATAAACAGGAACTCTCAGTGCCGGATGGATTTTCGGTAATTCAATAAAAAGCTTTGAATATGAAAGAATATCTGTCCAGCAAAATGTTTATCGAACCGGATTTTCCGGTAACAGTTTCCCGTCTGCTTCAGCGGTCTCAAATGACTCCGCATACGCATGATTTTATTGAATTTGTGCTGGTTGCGGAAGGTCATACAATCCATCGGGTGGGCAATGAAGGGGATTCTCTTTCTTACGGATTGATCCAGGGCGATTGTTTTACGATCCTGCCCGGAGAAGTTCATGCCTATTCCGACAGTAAAAATCTGGTGTTGTATAATGTTGCTTTCAAAGAAGAGCTTCTTCAAAGCGAGCTTGCAGAGCTGAAACAGCTTCCCATGTGGTCAAGATTGTTTGAATCCGGAAACTCTCCCTTGAGCAAACGTCTGCATCTGCTGCCCCATGAACGGATCAGAGCGGAAAGTTTTTTACGGAAGATGATGCTGGAATTTTCCTATCGCCGTCCGGGGTATCAGTTCCGGGTGAAACTGGCATTGATGGAAATGCTTTGTGCAGTAGATGATGCGAATATCGTTGAGTGGCAGCCATACGATGTGGAACCTTACAGCGGATTGCTGAAAACTCTGGATTATCTGGAAAAAGTGGAGAGTGAACCGTTCAACCTGAGCGAACTCGCCCGTATGGCTGGAATGAGTGTTTCTTCCTATACCAAAAAATTCCGTGAAATGATTGGGGATTCACCTTGTGAATATTTTTTGGGAATCAAACTGGAAAAAATCCGGAGTGAACTGCTGCGGTCTGATATTTCAGTCTCAGAACTTGCGTTCAAATATGGGTTCTGTGATACTTCATACATGATAAAATTATTCCGGCGCAGGCATGGTTTGACACCCACCCGCTACCGGAATATCATTATGTCCAAATCTCAGTGATTCGGTTTGTATTACTTTTCTTTTGATTCCAGCAGGACTTTTTTCAGGTCATGCCACGCAAGTTTCGGCTTGCGGTATTCATCGACCAGACCTTTGTTGTTGTAGCCGCGCGGACGCATCATGATCCGTTCATTGTCATCGACTTGCGTATTGCAGAACTGCCAGTAAAGCACGCCGCTGTAACGGGGATCTTTCCGGATGAGGTCAAGGGTTGAAAGGATCAGCTGACTCTGATAATCTTCCGACCAGCGTCTTCCGCTGTGGTCACCGGGCATGGCGGCGGCTCCGATCTCACTGATGATCATGGGCTTATCAGCCAGTTCCGGGGTGCTGCGGACAAAATCTGCGATCCGGTCGAGTTCAGCTTTGACGATGTTCTGATCAAAGAATGTATAAGTTCCGTTGTACCAGCCCGGATAGGTATTGAATGCGGCAATATCCACAAGATCAAGACATTTGTCTCTATCGGACATCATGGTGGCAAACGTGACCAGCCGGGAAGCGTCTTCCGCTTTGACTGCGGCTGTCAGTTCCGCAATACATCTGCGTGCGCTTTCGTCATTGGTGATCGCTTCGTTGAGGAATCCCCAGAAGACGATGCAGGGGTGATTGACACTGTTGCGGATCATCCGTTTCAACGCGGACTTCTGACGGCGGATGAATTCGTCATTGGTGAGAGAATCCAGCGGGTTTTCCCAGCCGAGAGACTCATCCCAGACGAGCAGTCCGAGTTCGTCGGCGAGGTCAAGCATGTGTTCTGATTGCGGGTAGTGTGATCCGCGGATGAAGTTCATTCCGGAATCTTTGATCATCTGCAAGTCGGCTTTGAGCTGTTCGTAAGGCATCGCCGCACCTGTCAGCGGATAAACATCATGACGGTTCACTCCGACAATGTTCAACTCTTTTCCGTTGAGGTAAAGTTTGGCATTTTTTGATTCTATGGAACGCAGACCGAACCGGGTCGTGTAAGTCTCTTCTCCGCAGGTAAGTTCCAAAGTATAAAGGTTTGGTTCCTCCGGGGACCAGAGTTTCGGATCTTTGATGGTGAACTCAAAATCTCCTGCGCCGGGGAAGTTCAGTGTCGAACCGTCGGAAACTTTTGCTGTGATTGGCTTTTCCGGTCCGTCAAGCTCAATATGCAGCTGCACTTTACCGGCAAAAGGATCTGCGGGGATGACTTTGACATAAGAGAAACTCGTTTCCGGCAATTCTCTGATTGTGACATCCCGGTAGATCCCGCCGAATCCATAGAAGTCGTAAAATCTGCGGAATTCAGATTCCGGGATCTCCTGAATGGTGTTATCACAAACGATTTTCAGTGTATGAACCCCCTTTTCGCCCGCATTGAAACGGATGGAAAGGGGAGTGTAAGCTGTGAGTTCTTCCCCGATTTTTTTATCGTCCCAGAAAATTTCAGCCCGGAGCCCGATCCCTTCCAGATGAAGTTCGACGTAACCGCCGCACTGAACATCACGCCAATAAGTGGCTTTCCCGCGTTTGCAATAAAATTCACCCGCCGCATCAAAGCAGCTTGGAACCGGCATTTTTATCGTCTTACCATTCTCAAAAGAGAAGTTCCAGAGTCCATTCAAAAGCATAATTCAAATCCTTTCATGACAAGTTCTCCCGTATTATACAGCATAAAGCCGGAAAAATCCAGAACATTTCAGAAAAAAAGAAGAATTATCTGCTGATAATTGTTCTTTTCAGGAAAAAAAATGCCTGAAATTGTTTTATTAAGATTTTTTTCAGTTTCTTAATTTGAAAAATTGCTGAAAGATGTTAGAGTATTTAACCAACAAGGAAGGAAAGAGAGAAATGGAAGCGAAGAAATATTTAAAAACATTGTTGAACGCAATTTTATCCGGGATCTTTATCGGGATCGGCGGAACGATTTATCTTGCCTGTGCAAACAAAATCGTCGGAGCCTTTCTGTTTACGATCGGGCTTATGATGATCGTCTGTTACGGGTTCAGTCTTTACACCGGAGCGGTCGGCTATCTGGTCAATCACAAGAAAGATTTCTTTTCATACTTGCTGAATCTGTTGTTTATCTGGGTCGGGAATTTTGCCGGATGCTACATTGTCGGCAGTGCGATCCGCGGAACCCGGACTTTTTACAAGGTGGATATAACCGTCCACAATATTTGTGCTGACAAGCTGAACGATACACCGTTGAGTCTGTTTATTCTTGCAATTTTCTGCGGACTTCTCATGTACATGGCTGTGCAGACATACCGTAGGGAAGAGCTGCCGCCGGTATTCCGGTTCGGCGGTTTGTTTCTTTGTATTTCCGTGTTCATCATGAGCGGTTTTGAACACTGCATTGCCAACATGTACTACTTTACGATAGCGGGAGTCTGGAGCTGCAAAGCATTGGGATTGATTCTGTTGATGACGCTTGGCAACTCTATTGGCGGCTGGCTTGTGCCTCTTGCAGATAAGGTTCGGAATTAACTCCTGATCATGATTTTGCCGGCAAATAGAAAAAAACGGCAGAAATCTGATAAAAATGAGATTTCTTTCTCTACTTTGAACTTGAAAAACGCCTGATAGGATGTATATTTCACCGGATGAAAATAAAAGTCCGGAGTAGGGGAAATATTCCGGCATAGCGAATCATTGGGAAAGGATTTCAGATATGAGGGAAAAAATCGTTGTTACCGGATGTGGTCTTGTTACTCCGTTGGGAAATGGACTTGCCGCAAATATAGTTTCATTGAAGCAGGGAAAAAGCGGAATCGTCCGCATGCCGGATTTTGAGGAAGTCGGTCTTGAAGCAACGGTTGCCGGTCTTGCCGACCGTGAAGTCGAATGTCCGCTTTTCACTCAGAAGAACAAACGGTTCATGTCTCCGAACTCCGTCTTTGCAGTTGCCGCAGCTTATGAAGCTATGACAGAAGCGGGTTTTACCGTTGAATCCTTTGCTGCCCGGAATCCTGCTCTGATCAATGGATGCGCCGGAAGTTCCTATTCAACCGTTCATCTCAACAGTAAGACTTTTGAAGAAACCAGACGTTTGCGCAGAGTTACCCCGTTCGCAGTTCCCCGTGTGATGCCCTCATCTGCTGTTGCAAATATTTCTCTTATTTTCGGAATCAAAGGTGAAAGTTACGATATCAGTGCAGCTTGCACCAGCAGTGCCCTCACGATCATTGCAGGCGCCCGGTTGATCCTTTCCGGCGAGTATGATTGTGTGATGGTCGGCGGCTCTGAAGAAGTCAGCTGGGAACAGGCTCTGGGATTCAACGCCATGCGCGCACTCTCTCATTCTTACAATGACACTCCGGAAACAGCAAGCCGTCCTTTCGATAAGAGCCGTGACGGTTTCGTTCTCGGTGAAGGTGCCGGTATGCTGATTCTGGAATCCGAGTCCGCAGCAAAGAAACGCGGCGCAAAGATCCTGGCTTATCTTTCCGGTTTTGCAACAAACAGCAACGCTTCCGACATGGTCGTTCCGGATGCAGATTCCAGTGCAGATGTCATGCGACGGGCTGTGGAACATGCCGGTTTGACCCCTGCTGACATTGATTACATCAACACTCACGGTACCGCAACACCGGTTGGCGACCCCGTGGAAATGGAAGCGATCCGCCGTCTGTTTGAAGGTACCAAAGTTACTATCAACAGTACAAAGAGT
>SUVT01000120.1 GCA_015061845.1 Lentisphaerota bacterium | reverse complement strand
CCTCCTTCGCTGAAGCTACGGAGGACAAGCTGGGTAGCCACGCTCAAACTACCATTTCCAACTCATCAACAATCTTTTTTCAGCCAAATTTTGCCGGACTTTTGAAATTACCTCTCTAAAAAAAGGAATACTTATGCTGAACAGTGATTATTACATCAAGATGCTGCAGAATTTTCTTCCGTTTGCGAAACAGGAAATCCGTTTTACAGATAAAAAACTTGCTTATTACGGAACCGGAGAGGCTGCACACTGGGCGATCCAGAGCAATTTTAATGTTGCCGGCGGTTTAGCGGTTTTTTCGGAACTGACAGAAAATCCTGCCCTTGCTAAAGAGACCCGGGATCTTGCATTAAAGCTGTTCCGCTGTAATCTTTATACCCACAAAACAGGGACACTTAACAACAGCTGCGGGGCTCAATGGGGCGGAAGCTGGATCTCAATTCTCGGACTCGAACGGATGGTTGCCGGACAGTTGGTTCTGGAATCACTTTTGACAAAAAAAGATCAGGCTGCGTTCCGGAAACTCCGTATTTTTGAATCCGACTGGTTGCTGGAAAACTATGAAACTGTTGCAGATATCGACGGATTATCGGGAAAAAACAAACCGGAGTCCAATTACTGGAATGCCAGTTTTCTGTTTAAGACGGCAATGGATTATCCGGATTCTCCAAAGCGGGACCTTTATCTGGAAAAGGCATATTCTCTTTTTCTGAACTCCATTTCCGTTCCTTCTGATGCAAATTCCAACAAAAAATTCTGCGGGAAAACATTGAAAAAATGGCATGTCGGAGCAAATTTTACAGAAAATTATTCCCTTGATCACCACGGTTATATGAATATCGGGTACAGCATTATCACTCTTTCTCATGCGGCTTATCTTCATTTCTATTGTAAAGCCCGCGGATGGGAAATGCCCGAAGAGGCAAAACATCATGTGGAAGATCTCTGGAATGTTGTACGACATTTCATTTTTCCCGATGGACGTCTCCTGCGGATCGGCGGCGACACCCGCGCCAGATATTGCTATTGTCAAATGTATCTGCTGCCGATCCTTCTTATGATGCAGGATTGGAACAAAGAGAAAGTGAATGCAGAACTGGAATTCGGGATGTCAGAACTGCTCCGGGAAGAGCAATCTTTCAACGATAACGGCTCTTTTTTCGGAAAACGGCTGGATGATATGGTTTGGCAGAGCCGCTACTATTATACCCGGCTGGAATCGGACCCCTTTGCTGTATTGGCTTTTGCCGCTTATGTCCGCAACCGCTGGAAGATGCTTCAGCCGCCTGCTAAACATTCCAGACAGATTGATATCCAATGGAGCGATGATTTTCATGCAGCTGACATGATCCGTTCAGGAAAAACCGTCCGTTCTGTTGTCCGCCGTGCCGGAGAAGGTCCGACGATTCTGGCGCATCCTCTTAATGACAGCGCAATTGCTGAGTGGGGCGGCAATGGTCATGCTCAATATGAAGGGCATTTCATCGCGCAGGATTTCCCGAAACAGATGTTCCATAAAACAGTTCCCGGCGGATTTATTAATTCCGGGTCAGTGGATTATATCGAAGCCGCGCCCTGGGGCGAAGGAGAAGGAAGCTATAAGATCATCAACAGTCAGGCCGCATGTGCGGCATTGCCGGATGGAAAAAGTATGATCGTTCTGGAACGGTCGACAGTCCTCAAAGAACATTCACTGGTCTCCCTGCGTTCCATTGGATGGCGTGTCCCGAACGATCTCTTCAATGGAGAAAAAAGAATCTTTTACGGGGAAAATTTCACCCGGGAGTTCCAAAAACTTTCCGGAGAGGGATTGGTCGATACAAAATCCCGTTGGCTGAATATTGACAATAAGATCACGCTGGTTCTCGGATATGGAGCGGACTCGCTCAAAATCTATGCTCCCGAGAAAAAACTGATCTGGTTGAAATACAGTCGGAAGATGAGATCTCTTTATGTGAATGAGGTTTGCGGAACTGCTGAAAATACCCCGCAGATCCGCCGGATGCCGGGTGATATTTTAGCTGATACCGGCTACGCTGTTATCGCCGAAAGTTCTGCGGAAGAGGGAAAACTCTATTCTGTCAGACAGTTAAAAACGGAAGGTTTGGTCCGGGCTGTAGAGTTTTCTGCACCCGATGGCCGCTGCTGGCTGTTCGCTGCAAACTTTGGAACAGATACGGCAGTTTTCCGAAAGCTGAAACTTGCCGCAGGGGAATGTGTTCTGAAAGAAACAAACATCTGATCCGGGAGGCAGTTGTCATGAAATCAATTTTTTGATCTCATTAATTTTTTTTCCGGATCAGTTCCGCGTTGAACGAGTAAAAATCGCCTTCAATGCGCCAGCTCTGCAGAGGATCAGCCTCAACATAAGGAAGAATAAATTCGGCAATTGGTAATTCCGCTCTGGCAATTTCCAACCGTTCCGCTGTCATGTGGTCATCCTGAAGAAAAAAACTCTTTGAACTCAAAATCAGGACGTAAAAGTTAGCTGCAGGGACAAAGAAGTATGAAACACACGACGGATTACATTGATACAGGACGTTTTTTATGATCAAAATCATCATGGGAAGCCGGAAAAAAGGCAAAAAAAATGGTGCGCCCACAAGGACTCGAACCTTGGACCCAATGATTAAGAGTCATTTGCTCTACCGACTGAGCTATGGGCGCACGTTGTAATTCATCTGATTACCTGATTAATATATCATCATTACGGAAAAAGTCAAGCCGGATTTTATATTTTTCCTTAAAATTTTTGCAATTTTTGGGATATCGGTATAATTTTTTAAAAGTTTTCAAGAAAACAGGGTTGAAAAATCAGAAAGATGCAATATATTATTGAATTGCGTGCACTCGTAGCTCAATTGGATAGAGCGCCACCCTCCGGAGGTGGAGGTTGTGGGTTCGACCCCCGCCGAGTGCACCATTTTTTTGCCTGTTTATTGAATATCCCCGATATCCCACGGAATCAGATCCCGGACACTCTTGAAAGATGAAATCAGGGGCTGATTGTAAGAAGTCATGTCGTATGCGGAAACGCCAAAGGTGATCGCCAAGCCAAGTTTTGTTCCCATGAAACGGTGCAGTTTGCTGTACCTCCCGCCGGTCAGGTGGATAAACGGTTTCGGGAAAACTCTGCTCAGCATCATGTCTGCACGGATGGCTTCCAGAAACGCCTCTTCAGTATCGCCATTCGTTACGATCTTACAGATATCTGCGCCGCGTTCAGACTGGATGGTCAGGTGTTTCAAAATCTCTTCCGCAGATTGCGGCGGGAGCATGTGCATGTGAGAAGAAATCAGAACTTTTGCACCTCTTGCACGGATCTCTTCCATGAGCTTTTTCTGTTTTTCAACGGCAGTCGGATCGGTGGTCAATTCATTGTCTGCCTTTGCATAAAGATCCCCCATAACGTCAATGACTTCTGCTCCGGCTTCGGCAGCACGGAGCAGAAATTCCTGCCGTGCTTCATCATCGTTTGCAAACCATTTACAGTTGCGGTAACAGATGAACATGAAGGGCAGGGGGACATCTTTGATCAGAGTTCTGAAATTGTCGACGGTCCGGTCTTCCGGTGGAAGATTGTTGATCTCAATGGCAATTCCGTCGGCGCCGTTTGCGGCTGCAGCGCGGGTTTTTGCCAGAAGTTCGCTGATGGAACTGCCGGTAAAAAGAGCTGTGATCGCAGTATTCTGCCGGTTGAAAAACGATTTTTTCATAGCGTTAATCCTGTGTAAAGGTCAAAACGACTTTTCCGATATTTTCGGCACGGCGGAGGACGGCGTGAGCCGCTTCGACTTCTTGAATGGGGAAAACTGCATGGATGTTGCTGACAAGTTTCCGTTCAGAGAAAAACTGCCATAACTCCTTTTGCAGAGCCTGCATAATGGATGTTTTTTCTTCAGAAGTCCGACTGCGCAACGTGCTGCCGATCAACTTGATGCGTTTTCTCCAGATGGTTTCCAGGTCGATTTCAGTTTTGCCTCCGGCGAGGGTCGCAATCATGATCCAGCGTCCGCAGAACGCCATCTGTTTGAGATTTTCGCCCATCCCTTTCCCGCCGATGCAATCAAGCGCAACAGAGGGCGGATTGGCTGCAATAACAGCAGCAGCATCCTCTTTTTTATAGTTGATGACGATATCTGCACCGAGTCTTTTTACGAATTCTGCTTTTTCTTCCGAGCCGACAGATGCGATGACTTTTGCACCTTTGAGTTTGGCATACTGGATCGCAGCGAGTCCGATCCCGCTGGCGGCTGCCTGAATGTAGAAAATATCGCCCGGTTTCAAGCCGCCGGCTTCCCGTTCGAGGTTGAGATAAACCGTTGCCCAGACTTCCGGAAGAGAAGCGCCTTCGACCATGGAAAGTCCCTCCGGGATGGGAACGACCATGCCTGCCGGGACCGTAACCAGTTCGGAATAACCGCCGCCGCCCAGAAGAGCGCAGACTTTATCTCCGGGTTTGACATGGCAATCTGCGGGAGCCTCAAGGACGATCCCGGCAGCTTCCAAACCGCACCACTGGGGCCAATCCGGAGGAGAAGCATAACAGCCGTCTTTCTGCATAAGATCCGCCCGGTTGATGGCTGCAGCGTGGACTTTGATCAGGACTTCCCCATCTTTGCGGACGGGATCGGGAACCTGTTTCCAGTCAAAATTCAAGTTTTCGTCAAGTGTCATTGCGTACATGGTATAAAATCCTTATTTTTTCCAATCAGTATATCTTGCCGCTGCCAGGGTGACTTCATGAACCAGATAATCATGTTCCAAAGAGTAGCTGGATTCTTTTTCACCGCGTATCATCTGAGCCAGTTCGATGAGCTGTTCCGTATAACGGTCATGCTGAAGCGGGAATTTGAGCGTGTGGACTCCCGCAGGAAGTCCGGGAGAGTTTTTCACTACATGGAGTTTCATTTCAACGACTTCCGGCGCGAAGGCTTCGATCGGACTGAAGCAGATCGAACCGTGGGTTCCGACGATGTGGATCGTCCGTACTGCGGATGTATTGTACTGACGGCTGCAGGAACTGACAACAGCGTAAGCATTGGGGTATTCCAGCACAGCCATGCAGTTGTTTTTGATGTGAGCCGGGTCTCCGGGTGCAGATTTCAGGAATCCGGTCACATTTTCCGGTCGTCCCATCGCAGCGACGATAAAGTCGATGAGATGACAGCCCAGATTATACATGAGCCCGCCGGAGAACTGGCTGATGTAGGTCTGGTAAGCCTCACCGCCGTAGCCGTGATTCATATCGGCTTCAATGGTGATCACATCTCCGATCAATTTTTCCCGGATCGCTTTGATACAGAACTGGAAAGCCGGGTTCCCCCGGAACATGAATCCCATCTGAAACGGAACATTCTTTGCCTTGCAGATATCAAGCAATTTTCTGTAAAGATCCAGATCCAATCCGGCGGGTTTATCCATGTGCATCGCAATCCCGCGTTCTGCAAATTTCATTGCCATGGAAACCAGTTCATTGTTGGGGACTTCCACCGTAACCGCCTGAATGGAAGGATCATTCAAGACTTCATCCAGGGACAATTCCCGGAGCCCTTCATAAAAAGACGGCAGGTGGTCAGCGCAATATTCCGGCAGAGAATTGAAACTCAAGTCATTGACATAACCGGCGATATCATAATAGTCCGGCAGTCTTTTCAAAGACATGATTTTTCCGGGCGCATGTTCGTGAGTTACACCGACTTGTGCGATTCTGATTTTTTCCATATCTTACACCATCCCTCTTGCTTTTAAATAGTTGTCCATCTGGATATTCTGATAGTGCCCCATGACAGATGCCGGATAATCCTCCGGACAGCGGGCGATCTCATATTTCAAACCGTCATAAAGTTTCATCATGTTTTCCTGCTTCAATCCGGTTGCAGAAAGGACTTTTGAGTTGTCCATGATCCGTTCAAAAAGACGGTCATAAGCCAACTGCCAGAGTCCGGGGTAGGGGAATCGCTCATAATCCTGATAAAGCAGGTTCAAGTAATCTTTCTGATCCACCCACAAGGCTTTCAAACCGCAGATGTCATGATAATATTCTGCGATTTCTCCCCAGGAATGGTGTTCTGCTGTGGCAACGGTAAAGGTTTCTCCGAAGGCTTTTTCATTGAAGAGCAGACGCGCGATCATCTCTGCCACATCACCAGCCCAGCTCATAGTTGCCTGAACATTTCCGGCAGATTCCGGAAGGACAACCGTTTTTCCCAGCTTTGCCCGGGCGACGGTCGCAAAGGCTTCCAGAGTTACAAGCTGATAACGCATCCGGGAATAGGTGACTGCCGGACGGATGATGGACCAGTTCTTCTTCGGGAAAGAGCGGACAATATCTTCGCCCCGGGCTTTGTAAATGCAGTAGTCATCGGAGTTCCGCAGAAGAACATCTTTGGAGTTGTCCAGCAGACGCGGACTGGTTTCTTTTACCGGAACTTCACAGCCGTCGTAAATACGGTAAGTGGAAAGAAAGATGTAATGTCCGGTTGCTTCAATGATCTCCGGCAGGTAAAGAATCAGCTCTTTTGTGGGATAGATCATGAAATCAACGATTGCATCGTAATTGTTTTTCAGAAGATTTGTGCGGAAGGCATACTCTTTGCAGTTGCCGACGATCATGTTGATTCCGGGAGTGCTGAAATTGCCATCCTCCATGGCAACTGCATCGACAGCGTAACCGCGTTCTGCAAGTTTGGGAACAAGATACTGCCCCATTGCGCCGGTTGCACCGAGAACCAATACTTTTTTCTGAGCCATGGATTTATTCTCCTATGTTGCTGTCAATATCGCGCCAATCAAGCAGGATCCCCAGCGGAGGATTGCTCTGCATGCCAATCCTTTGATAAACTGCTTCTGCATCTTTGGGAGAAACAGTTTCAGAAATGATCGGTTCCACCTGAAGCCGTCCGGCTTTGATGTACTTGAAAAAGGTTTTATAATCATCAAATTCAGAATGTCCCCAGTGTGCGGGATCCTGCTTCGGACGGTTGCTTGTGTGGGTTCCGATCAGATAAACGCCTTTGCAATGAATGTATTTATAGACGTTGATCGGCTGGTCAGAGATCCTTGTGCATCCGAGAAGAGAGACTCTCCCGTTTTTTGCGACACACTCCAGAACCTGCTGGAGCGCATTGATGTTTCCAGTGACTTCCACGGCTGTTTCGGGGCCGCCGTTTGTGAGTTCCATGACTTTTTCGATATAATCGGGAGCCATGGGATCAAGGGCATGATCTGCGCCGAGCTTGAGCGCAAGGGCACGCCGTTCGGGGGAACAATCGCTGACGATCACGGGATAAGCTCCGGCGATCCGGGCAAGCTGTCCGGCAAGCAATCCCAGCAAGCCCTGTCCGGCAATGAGACAGGCTTCGCCGAGCTGGATTTGCAGCTTCCGGATGGCAAGCATGGGAAACGAACAGAGATGAGCCACAGCAGCCAGCCGGAGGTCGATCCCATCAGGAACCGGATAGAGCCTGACATCTTCCTGCAGTTTGACCCATGAACGGTGTCCGCTCCAGGCGCAAACCACTTTGTCTCCCGGCTTGAACCGGGTCACTTCCGAACCGATTTTCACGACATGCCCGGAGGTGGTATATCCGGGATAGTGCGGAAACCTCAGAATAGAGACTTCCGTATTGGGGAGATCATGATAGTTGGCAAGTTCCGTTCCTGCGCTGATCAAGTCATAATCGATTTTGACCAGTACCTCTTTGGCTGACAGTGTTGGATCCAACTCCTGTGTCCGGAATTCAGCCCGTTCTTTTTCGGGAAAACAAATCAAAGACTGCTGCATAAAATACTCCTTTCGTTATCAATCCTCTCTACCTTACCGCAAGAGATGGTTATATTCAAATGCTGAACATAAAAAAAACAGAAAAACTTTCTGTAACATTTTATTTGATTTCGTAAAAAAGAGTGATATATTGGAAACAAAGTCAAAACAGGAGAAACAGTTTCATGAATATCCGAAAAATAGCAGAATTGGCGAACGTTTCCCCCGCGACGGTTTCCCGTGTTTTCAGCAGGAATCCCGGCGTGAGTGAATCTGTTGCCCGGAGAGTTCTCAAAATTGCCGCAGAACATAATTATCATCCGCGCATCACGGAAAAACAGAAAAATGTGGTGTTGATCACTCCTTACGACTCTGTTTATCCGGTTCAAAGCTGTATTGATATGCTTCTGATGGCGTTAACGCAGGAGCTTCCGAAAGATGGATTCCGAGTGGAGATCCTTCCGGTGAACAGCGCGGACCGGCTGTCAGATGTCCGGTTTTGCGCTGCTGTTGCCATCGGTCTTGAACCTTCGATGTTTCCGGATTGGGATCAAAAATTCAGTGTGCCGCTGATTTTTCTTGACCGTTCTCCGGCAAAAAAGAATTCAGACAGCGGCAATATTTATTATGTGAATTCAGATGAAGCGATGGGGATGGAACTTGCACTTGGTCATTTGAAAGAACGGAAATGCCGGAAAGTGGGTTGTATCATTCATGGAAATCCCGGAGAGGGAAATGTGGATCTGCGGTACAAAGCGATCGTCAAACTGCTGAAAAAAATGGATTTTCCGGCAGAGGAAACCCTGATCCGTTTTTCCGGGAACGGCAGTGAACGGTATGTGGAACTTGTGGGAAAACTTTTGAAACAGGGTGTGGATGCATTGTTCTGCCCGGGCGGAAATGCCGGAATTACAGTGCTTTATGCGCTTTCTCTTTACGGAAGACAGGTTCCGGAAGATATTTCGCTGATTGCATCTGAACAGAGTTTCTTTTCCAATTATGCGGTTCCGCCGCAGACAACGATCACGCCGGAGTATTCCCGTCTGGCACAGGTGGTTGTCTCCCTGATCGGCGAGCGCATCTCTGGATCGTCTGTTCCCTTTATTACAACACTTCCTTACCGTCTGATCAAGCGGGAAAGTGTCAAATAATCTGACAGAAGAGTGATTTTTCTCTTTTTTGAGATTTTTTTTCACAGTTTGAACTTGACAAACAGTGAATCGGCATTATGTTACAGTTGAAGAGGCAGTTTCAAAAGTCTTCAAAAATGGCAGAAAATTCTTGTTGCGATCTGCAAATGGAGCGTTTTCGGTGGTTACCCTGTGGGTAGCCACGCTCAAACTACCATTTCCAACTCATCAACAATCTTTTTTCAG
>SUVT01000119.1 GCA_015061845.1 Lentisphaerota bacterium | reverse complement strand
AGCGTGGCTACCCACAGGGTAACCACCGAAAACGCTCCATTTGCAGATCGCAACAAGAATTTTCTGCCATTTTTGAAGACTTTTGAAATTGCCTCAATACGGTAAGTAATATATCACCGGAACTGCTGCTTTCAAGTAAAAAGCTCAATGCAAATGCTGTTTTTCCATCGATGCTGTAAAAAAGTTAGAAAAAATTTCTCAACATAACTTGATATCATCGAAAAAAGAGTGTAAAGTACAGAGATTAATGAATAACGAACCGTCACAACCGAAAGCGAATGATTTATGAAACTGACTGACGAAATCGTAAAAGCGCTGAATGGATGTATTTCCGATGGCTATGAATCTGTTCAGGACTTTGCCAGACTCACAAATATCAGTGCAGATACTCTTGCAAAATATTTGAAAAAAGAAACACAGACAATCAAAGACGAAACTTGGGCAAAAATGTATCCTTTACTGAAACCGTATCTCAAACACAGCAATAACCGTCCAGCATTCACCGGCACCAATAAAACACCGGAGCTGGAAACTGATGAACGGATTCTTCTGGATGCGTTTAATGACCTCCCCGAAAAAGTGCGGGAACAGAAATTGATGGAAATGCTCGATCTTGCCAGAAAGTATAATCTGGAAGATGGAGTCAGTGAGCCGATAGACCTCCCCTGATATGGCTCAGCTGAAAAAAACATCCGGTGTCTCCGGACAGATCTTGAATTCCGCTGTAAACGCATTGCAGAAGTGGAACAGCAGTTCTCTTACCCTGGACGAATGTATCAACGATATCCGGGGAGAAAAAGCTGCTGTTTCTATTCTTTTTCTCTATTTCAGACACAAAAATTCTATTGATGGACTTATCATAAAGTCTGCCGCGAAAGGAAATGTAAAGTCTCCGCTTTTTGAAATTGCGGCATGTACCCTTTCACAAGCCTTGTTCCAAACCGGAATCAGCCGGCAGTCAGCTGTCAATATCGCAGTGGATCATACAAAGAAAATCAATCCCGGAGCAGGTAAATTTATGAACGCTCTTCTCCGGAATGCTTTGAGAGCTGCCGAAACAATGACTTTTTCACCGGATTTCCCGGAAAAGCTCAAAAAACGCTGGTCCAAACAGTTCGGGAAAGAAAAGACAGAAAGTATCATTGAAGCCTGCAATATAAATCCGCCGCTGTGCTTCCGGATGCGTGGAATCAATGATCCACCGGAAGGATCGGAACCGATAACTCTCAACCGGAATTTCCGTTTCTATTACCATGAACATCCCGCAGAGATTTTGAATTCAAAACTCTTTCAGGCTGGAAAATGTTACATCCAGGATCCGGCAACCGGAATGAGCGTTTCCCTTTGTGGAGAACTGCCCGAAAATGCAATGATTCTAGACAGCTGTGCCGCTCCCGGCGGAAAAACTGTCATGCTTTTTGACAAATATCCCGATGCTTCGATCACGGCTGCTGATAAGTCAGAAAAAAGACTCGCCCAGATGCAGGAAAATTTCAAGCGGCTGAATGTAAACGCAAAAGCAGTCTGTTCCGATGCTCTGACACCGGCATTTGAAAAAGAATCTTTTGATCTGGTGTTTATTGATGCCCCCTGTACGAACACCGGTGTTATGAGAAGAAGACCCGATGCAGCCTGGCGTTTTTCCGGGAACCGGTTGGAAGATACTGCAAAACTGCAAAGAAAAATTCTGACTGCAATGGCTCCGCTTGTCCGTTCCGGCGGGGTACTTTTGTATTCGACCTGCAGTATTGAACCGGAAGAAGATGGACTTCAGGTTGAACGTTTTCTTTCAGAACATCCGGAATTTACACTGGAAGATTCACAGCTTCTTTTACCGGATTTTATGCACGATGGAGCATTTGCAGCACGTTTACGGAAACGCTGATCACCGGATCACGACCGGATAGACATGTTTTATCAAAGAAGGCCCCCTTTCCGGATCAAGAACCGGAGAATAAACCGTCACAAATGCCCGGGAACCAATTGGAGCGTTCTCTATTTCTTTCTTGAGGTCTTCCATATTTTCGATCTTCTTTTTATTCCAGCCGATGATCACATCGCCCTGCCGAAACATTTTTATACCTGACGAACGGCTGACCCCGGAAACAATAACGCCGGTATGGAATGGATAGCGCAGAATTGCAGCTTTATGATGATCCATATTCGCAGCAAAGATCCCGAGTTTCCAGAAAATCGGGACATGCGCCGGACAATCTGCAAAGGGAACCGGAGTCAAAGTAACGTTTCCGGCTGTACTCAAGACAAGGTTTACCGGATCACCCGGTTTCAAGCGGATCAGTCTCCTGGACAATTCAATCAAATCATGTTTCGGGTTCCATCCCTGAAATGAATAAATTTCCATTCCGCGACGGATTCCGGCACGGTGCGCCGGAGAACCGGGATAGACCCGTCGGACAATAATTTTTCCATCCTGACCGACCTCCGGATAAAAACCCAAGCTCATACTGAGCATCCGCTCCGGAAGCAAATGTTTTGCAAGGATATTTTCGATCCGGTGCAGCGGAACAGCAAAACGGATTCCCTGAAAATCTTGTTTGACTGTCATACTCATGCCAATCAAGGACCCCCCCGGATTAATCAGAGCATTACTGGAAGCATTTTGAAGCAGATCAATAAACACATTTGCAAAAGGACGATTGATCCGACTCAACGTTCCAACAGGGATAACCCTGTGCGGACTATATATATCTCCGATGGTGACCGATTTTTCTGATGATTTCAATTTCCATGGGCGCATAAACGGGATCACCGGCAAGCCGGTTTGAGGATTTTCAATTTTCAGGAGAGCAATATCATTTTCCGGATCAGCTACAATAATACGGGCTTTGTAAGAATCACCATTTCTGAGCGTGATATTGATCAGTTCAGGCTTGCTTACGACATGAAAGTTTGTCAAAATGATACCGGAGGGATCAATAATGCAGCCTGTACCGGAAACAGATGTATCTGCCATTTCAGGAAGTATGGAAGTCGTTTGGATATTCACTTCTGCTGGATGGAGTTTTTTGATTGCGGCAGCAGTCGGCAGGATCCGGTCACTTTTATCTTTTGTGACCGTCAGAGGCGGATTAATTTTGCGATATGCCAGAAAAGAAAGCAATATTACGCAAATAATCAGCAAAAAAATGAGTAATCCATTTGCAATTTTCGTCTTCATGATTTAACTTTCTTTCAACCCGGATATAATACATTGAAAATATGGAAATTCAAATGGAATATCAAAAATTTTCTGAAATATTGCAAGCCTCTGAGCCATGTGCAACCTATGAAGGGATCCTTCAGGCAAAGTGGAACAAAATCCCCATCGATACTCCGTTCAAAACGGTTTGCGGAAAAAAATTAGTCATTCTCTCCCGAGGGAGCTGGAATTTCGAATCCGGTCCGGATTTTCTTAATGCTAAAATTTCCCTGAACGATAAAATCATTACCGGAGATATTGAAATCCATGTCCGGACTTCCGATTGGAAACAGCATGGTCACAGCAAAGATCCGGCTTACGCCAATGTTGTTCTGCATGTGGTCGAAGAACATGACTCCAAAGACTTCTGGCTTCCGGTCTTTCTCCTGCCAAAAGATGAACAGCTCAGCAAAGTTTCCAATCTCCGGAAAGATTCTTCCGGAATCTGTGCTTCCATTTTTCACTCGCTTTCCAATGAAGAACTTTTGAAGTTCTTTCAGGATGCAGGACTTGACCGTCTTGAGAAAAAGTCAAAGCAAATCCTTGTTGATATGATCGAATCCGGAACCCGGAATGCGTTTCTTGCAAAACTCTTTGATGTCATGGGATTCAAGAAAAACCGGGAAGCATTTGCGATCCTCTTCAAAGAAACGGTTCTGAAATACTCCAAAGAGGAATTCAATGAATTCTACGAAGAAATTCTGTGGGGGGAATCAGGTCTGCTCCCTGCAGATCACACATCCATGCCGGATCAGGAAGCTGCAGATGAACAGCTCCGCCTTTGGAACGCATGGTGGAAGCTCCGCCATGATGCCGGAGAAAAAATTCTCTGGAACCGTTCTGCTATGCGTCCGGCAAATGCTCCGGAACGCAGACTTGCCGCACTGTGTGAAATTATCAGAAAAAATGGAACAGACCCGTTGACCGGCTGGATCAAACTTCTGGAAGGTTCTGATTCTCCGGAAGTTTGCGCAGAAAAATTGTGCAATGCCTTCTGCAGCGAGGGCGGGTTCTGGGCGGATAGAACATCTTTCCACAGCAGAAAGAGAGAGAAAAAATCTGCACTTGTCGGAAAATCGAAGGCATTGGAAATCGTGATAGATGCCGTACTTCCCTGTCTGGCGGCATATGCTGAACTGGAAGGAAAAACCAGAGCCGCCGGAAGGCTGAGAATTCTGATGAAAGCACTTCCCGCCCCGGAAATCAACTCCGTTGTCCGTAACGCTTCAAAATTATGGTTCGATGAACCGGAAGAGACATTGAAACTTTTGAACGATGCTGCAGCCAGACAGGGGATCCACCATATTCATGCAGAATATTGCGCTGCCGCAACAGGTGATTGCAGTTCCTGTCTGATCACAAAATCATTCCGGTCACTGACAGGAAAATAAAAAAAGGTCCTCCGGTTGACGGAAGACCTTTTCAGCTATCTGCGGATCGTTTTACTTGGAAGTAAGAAGCATGGAAGGCTTCACTTCATGAACAGCTTCTTCTCCATTGGCAAACCGGATAAATTCCTCAACCATGTAGTCTGACATCCGATAGAGTTCATCTTTCAGAGAACCTGCAATGTGCGGGGAAAGATGAACGTTCGGCAGAGTGTAAAGCTTGGAACCTTCAACCGGCGGTTCAGGATAGGTAACGTCAAGACAAGCAGTCAGGTCAGGACGTTCTTCCAGAACAGAAATCAAATCATCTTCATTGACCTGTCTGCCGCGTCCGGTATTGATAAAGACAGCACCGGGTTTCATAGATGCAAACATCTTTCTGTTGAAAACGCCCACATTGTCATCGCGGTTCGGGAAGTGGTTGCTGATAACCTGAGATGTTGCAAAAGCCTCTTCCAAAGAGATGGTTCTGCGTTCAGGATGAGAAGGAACTACGATCACTTCCACATTGAAATTCTTGAGAAGTTTCTGCAGATGTGTGGAGATTTCCCCTGCCCCGAGAAGAGCAACCCTTGCGCCGTACATCCCGTAAGTCACATCTTCCTGACCGTTCAGAAAACTGCCATGGGTCTTGAGATTGGCGGAAATATTAAAATAATTTTTCAAACCGAGAATGATCTGTGCAAGAGCAAACTCAGCAACAGGAATTGCATTTGCGCGCCATGCACTGAACAGGCGGACATTATGTTCAAACAGAGGTTTGCAAAAACTGTCCGTTGCCCCGGCAGCATAAAAAACGGCTTTCAGATTGGGCAGTTTTGCCATCTGAGCTTCGGTAAAACAGGGCATTCCCCATGTGGAAAAAATCACGTCAATATCTTCCAGCTTGCCATTTTCCACATCTTCGGGAGTAAAAACTCCGTCTTTCATATTACAAAGCTCATGAAGACGGGCAATATTCCGTTCTCCATAAACACGATCGACTGCTGTGCTGACGTTGACAAATGCGCCATTGAATTTTGTCATTTTAATAACTCCTGTTTTGTATTATTGTAATAACCTTAATATACCATTTTTTTTCAATTTTTCAAACAATGATTCTTTTGAATAATGAAGAAAAGCAATCAATTTTTGGGGATAATTCTTATTTTTCCGGAGGGGCTTTCTTGAAATATATCTGCAATATGATATATTTAACGTAAAAATCAGATGAGGAAAAAAATGAAAAGTTTACCGATTATTATGATGGCGGCAGCTCTCCTTTCCGGCTGCAGTACAATGGAGAAGAAAACAGAATTGCTTGCCACCCCGGGCATGGAAAAACAATCTGACCTTTTCCCCGGAGAATATTTTCAGCCTTTCTCAAAAGTCATCAAACCATACGATTCTGCCTGGCTGGTCGTAAATCCGGAAAAAGAACCTGTTTTTTATACCGTCTTTCAAGGTATGAAACTGGATCCGACTGGAATTTATAAACTTCAAATGCGTTTCGTCGGACAGGAAGGGACCCGGTTGATCATCAGCGGTTCAGAATACAGCAATGGAAAAATCATTAAAAATCATATTCTGCTGAACACAAATTCTTATCTGAACGTCAACGGTGCAGTAACTTACTCAAAAGAATTTGCCGTTACGCCCGCTTGTGAACAGTTGATCCCGTCCCTTTCGGTTATCAATCCGGGTAAAAAAGGTCATGCCAGAGAGCTGCTTGTGGAAGAACTCTCGATCAGCAGAGTCGGTACAATGAAAAAGGCGGCTCCGGAAATCAGGAAAATCAATCTTGCAGCCGATTATGATTTGAAAAAGCTCCCGTTAGGCGATTTCAAAAAAATCCATAAAGGCAATGGTCCAAACGCAAAAAAATGGTCCAATATCAAAGCGGAAATTATTACATTGAACGGAGAAAAAGTTCTGCATATCGTAAGGGCTCCAGGAAATTATATTTATCCGTACATGAATTTAAAACCTTTCCCGATCGATCCAAAATATCACTTTGTAAAAGTGACCTTCAAGGCAAAAGGAAAAGGAGCGATCAAGCCCGGTCTCTGGTGGAAACGGGCAATGTTCAACTGGGATTATTATCACGATCCGGAAGTCAAACTCACAGATGAATGGCAGACGATCACCGTTATTCATCCATGCATGACTCCGGATGTCAAATCAGCAACAATGAGTTTTTCATCCCTCGGGCACGGTGAGTTCTGGATCAAAGATATTTCAGCAAATATCGAATAAAACAGCATTTTATCAGGGGAGCTTCTCAGTTCCCCTGCCCGGCACACAAATAAAACACCCTCGATAGCAAAAAGAAGAACCAATCAATCATTAAACATCATTTAATACTGTTTAATATCGTTTTCTATCATTATCAACCACTAAAACAATAATTTGTAGAGCAATCCCAATGGTCCCATAGTACATTTTTCGGTATTTTTTCGCGGTTCGACTTTCTTTCGTACTTTTCCATTATTCATTCTGGCGAGCAAAACTTTATCCTTATCATCAAAATTCCCGGAAATCACAAAATTTCCACCTTTGATTTCTTCATGAATAACAGGAGCGCAGAAGAATTTTTCTCCGATGAAACAAGCAACCTGGCGTCCGGCATTTTTCTTTGTAAATTCAGCAAACTTCTTCGCATCTCCGGGATTCAAACAAAACAAAGCCTGATCGTTTCCAAAGGGATCTTTACGGAGTTCAATCTTTGTGAACTCCGTAAAAACAAGAGCCGAAGCATCCTTTTTCAGAAAAATTTTCCGGTCAGGAGCCTCTTGGATCCATTGTCCTTTCATCTCATTCGCCACACGTTCTCCGGAAGTTGCAATGACCAACCGGACAGATATCTTTTCCCCACAGTAAGCTGTAAAGAAAAAGAGAAATGTCAGAAAGGAAAATACCAGTTTCATTCTTACCTTACAAATCGTTGGAAGATCTGGTCATATTGATTTTATCAATGATCTTGATATATTCCGGAATCGGCAGAAGATCTTTTTTCTTCTCCGCAATCTTCTTTGCGGGAGCGGCATCGCCATGAAGCAGTTTGAGTGCAACAGTTGCGCTGAGCAGAGAACTGTCGACATAAGCCGCCTGAGGATTTGCGATGCAATAGTTTGCTCCATGTCCGATCCCACCGCATCCGGGCGTATAACCATGAACAGCCGGCAGAACTGTCGCAATATCGCCCATGTCAGTACAGCTGGCGAAGAAGGTTGAGTTATAATCATATTTGATACCGGGGAAGAGCTCTTCCGCTGTGCTGCCGATCAAAGCTCCCAGCTCTTCATCATCCAGAAGCGGCATATAACCGTTCAATGTTTCGACGATCGCCTCACATTCCGCAGCTTTGGCAGCATACATCACGGCATGATCAAAGCGGTCATTCAGATTCAGAATGCTTTCCAGAGAAGGCGCACGGAGCATGTAATCCATAGTCACTTCATCGGGAATGATATTTACGGTATCGCCGCCGTTTGTGATAATTCCGTGGATGCGGATATAAGGATCGTTGCTGTAAGATTCCCGGAGCATAGCGATAGCATTCAGCGCAAGAGTGGAGGCATTCAAGGCATTGATACCATCTTGCGGACGGGCTGCATGACAGCTTTTGCCCCGGAAGATGATTTTCTTATTGACACACCCATTGTGGTCATTGTAGGCGAAACGTGAACTGAGGTGGTGCATGTAGGAGAGGTCGACATCATCAAAAACGCCCTCGCGGATCAACTGGGATTTCCCGGCAATAGAACCGATTTTTCCCTGATCGATCAGGGATTTCCGGTAATCCATTTCTATTCCTTCTTCGGCAGGGCTGGCAATCAGAGCAATTTTTCCGCACATGGAATCCAGGACGCCTGATTTCAACAGACCGACAGCCGTTCCGTAAAGGCTTGCGCAGCTTGCATTATGCCCGCAGGCATGAACAGCTCCGGTTTTCTTATCACATTCGGGATGATTGGGAAGGATCAGGGAATCCAATTCACCAAGAACAGCAAGCACAGGACCGGGGCGTCCGGTATCAATATCAGCCCGGAAACCTGTTACAGCCAAACCGGTCGTGACGTTCAAGCCGAGTTCTTCGATTTTTTTCGCAAGATAAGCGGAAGTTTCAACTTCTCTGTACCCGGGCTCAGGATTTTTCCAAACATGTTCTCCGACCGCAGAAATTTCCTGAGAATATTTTTCAATTGTTTGACGGACAGCAGAACTGGCTTCTTTTAAATTCATGGAAAACTCCTTTCGTGATAAAATATTTTTCAATAATCTAACACACTGACAGAATTTTTCAAGAGCGGGATACCGTGTTTTTTTGTTTAAATTTTATTATCTGAACTCAAGACAAAAGAAAGAAAAAAAGTGTAAGCAGCTTGAAAAATCTCTAATCTTGTGCTATATTACAAATTAAGTATTGAGAAATACTTTGTTTGTAAAGATTGTAGAAAGATTTTTAACATAAGAGGTAATTTCAAAAGTCCGGCAAAATTTGGCTGAAAAAAGATTGTTGATGAGTTGGAAATGGTAGTTTGAGCGTGGCTACCCAGCTTGTCCTCCGTAGCTTCAGCGAAGGAGGA
>SUVT01000007.1 GCA_015061845.1 Lentisphaerota bacterium | reverse complement strand
CAATCCGGATCCGGAAATTTCGGAGAAAATGCATGGGGGACCAGCCGGTTGATTCCACGGACGATCGCATGATCCGTATGCCATTTCATCATGGCAAGATCTTCCGACCAGCCGTATGCCCCGAAGATTTCTGCAAAAGAGGGCGTTCCATTCAGTTCTCCGCAGCTTGAGCCGAGTTTCATCAGAGAATAATGGAAAAATTCGCTGTTGTATTGCCCGAAAACGGAGGATAAAATTCCTTCCGTATGGTCCGGTCTGTTCTGTCCGAGAACGGTATCAACGCCAGCCCAGGATTGTCCTTTCATGGAGCGGAAAAAGTGTCCGTTCCCATAGCCTAATCTGGTATGCGCGCCATTATCTTCAATCACATGTCCGATATAGAGCAAACCATGTTCTTTGCAGAATCTTCCGATCTGTTGTGGGAAACTTTCCGAATAAAGTTTGGAAACTTTATCCATAAAACAGTATCTTGCCGTTCTTGTTTCTTCCGGAGCATCGGATCTCATGATCAGATGCGGCAGATGATCCAGCGGAAGCAACGGAGAATAAGGCAATGACATTTCCAGTTTTCCCAATGCGGCATCATAACTGTCTATATTTCCAAGCCGGGGTTCATCACTGAAAAAACCGATAAAACTTTTCCCGACAAATCGTTTCAACCGTTCAACATGGGGCTTGTAAATCGTATCAATATAACATTGCACCGCTTCCGGGGAAAGAAAATTGATATAATTTACGGTATGAGCTTCCCCGCCGTTTCTGGTTATTTTCCAGAGATTTAACATATATTCCCCGGCAGGAAGATCGATTTCGGATTTTCTACACGGAAGAGTTCGTACAGAATCCGCCCGGAATGAAGAATCAGGATTCATTTTCAGCAGAAAAACATTTGCGATTTCCCGATCCCCTTTCGTAAGATACTGTTCCGGATCATAATGGAATACGCCTCCGGGATGAGAGAACTGCTCTTTGACAGGTTCCAGCAGCAGCCGGAGATGTTCCGGATGATTTTTTGCAATGATACCGTCAGCATATCCGCTGGGGAAATGACTGTCATCAAAAAGCATGACTTGCATTCCGAGTTCTTCTGCCAGCGAAAGAATGAATTCAAGGGTTTCCCACCAAAATTCTTCCATATATCCCGGAAAAGGTCTGGATTCTGCGATAAAACCGCGAAGACCGGCTTTATACATTTCCCGTATTTCCTGTTCAAGGATATCAAAAGGCTCTCCGTGGAGCCACAATAATGGAAGAATATTCGGTGTTTTCATTTTCAGTGTAAAACCTTGTAACGGATTCCGGGAATATAGGGTGAAATTGCCATTGTACGGACATCATTCATCTGCCGGAGAGCCCATTCGATTTCAATTTTTTCTGTCCGGGCAGCCAGTTTGACCACCATTCTCTGCGGTTTTCCTGTCAGCGCAAATGTCATTTCTTCGGAAAATTCCTGATTGCAGCAGGCATGGAACTTCTGTTCAAACATCAGTTTACCATCGACCCATGCTTTCCAGGGGACATTGCAGCCGAACCAGAGATATGCTTTGTCAACAGGCTGATCTCCACAGAAATCGATCACAAGATAATGGCATCCAGTTCCGAAGAATCCGCCCAGATCTTTGCTGTAAAGAAAGAATCCGGCTTTCTGTACGGAATAAGGGGTTTCCTGCGGCAGATCATGAAGCAGCAGAGCCGATTCATCAAGATATTCATTTTCCAGTTTAACATACATATCCATAGCATCTCTGCAGAACCCGGCGTTTGCCGGATTGCACGCAAGTTCCTCACAATCATAGGGACAGACTTCATATTTGTCCTTGTCCCACATATCCCAATAAGGGCCGTAGACCTGATACTGGACAGCTCCGCGCAGACCGAATGCATCAGAAATGGTTTCCCCATTCTCTTTCGTGATTTCCATGAAGAATCTGTTTTCTGTATTCATATACTCCATGGATTCTTTTCCGGTGATTTCAACAGCGATCCGCTGAGTTCCCTTTGGTGGAACATTGACTTTTCCATTGAATACAACTGTCGTATATTCAGGGACTTCCATCTTCAGAACGCCCTTCAGTTCCGTATCAAAAGGATTTGCAATGACAATATCGACAAAGGTCGGTTTTCCGCAGTAAAGAACAGGCTGATCCTGATATTCTGCTGTAAGCGTTACTTGCGGTTCCGGAGCAATTCTTACTTCAACAGCCGGAGCATTGGTGATTTCCAACTGCGTATTTCTGCACAAAGACATTTCAACACCCAGGGCGCAAGTTTCTTTTGCAAAAGAGTCAAGTGTTGCAAACTGGTGCGGGATTTCGCAGGCGCAGACAAGTGTTTTTCCCATTTTTTCGCAGTAGTCAGCGGGAAGGACAGAACTTCCGTGGATCAACCCGAGCATAGCTCCTGCTGTTGCAGCGGTACAATCTGCATCCCATCCGGACTGGATACAAATGTGCATTGCCTTTTTGAAATCGCCGTTGGAAAGATACAATGCCATCAGCGTCAGAGGAAAGTTTGTCTCAGTTGCGGTTCCGTTCCGGTGCCCCCACCGGCGGATGATAGCGGTCCATTTTTCTTTCAGGGTTTTATCCTGATTGCAAATCTCAACGACTTCATAATAGATCTTGCGGACACGGCTGTTTTCCGGAAGAACATCGAGAGCTGCGGGAAGCAGTTTATGTAAATCAGACTCAAAGAACGTCATAGAGCAGGCAGCTGCCCAGAATTGTTCGACTTCGATACTGAATTTTGAGTGATCCAGACAACCGTCGATTGCTGCATATTCTGCGGCAAGCCGTGGATTTCCCGGACACAGGATGCCCCAGATTTCCGCACGGATCGGACAGCCCATTCCTTCATGATACCAATCATTATTGAATGTGCCGGAGTAAGGCGGCATGATCCCGCCATCAAAGTTGTCAATAAAGATCCCGTATTCGCAGCAGGTATAGAAACAGTGTTCCTTCCAATACTTTGCAAGTATTTTACTGTCAATGAAAAGTCCATGTTTCTGCAGGGCCTCCATATAAACGACCTGAATATCAAGGTCATCGTTTGGATAAAGGATTTTCGGCCAGAGTTTATCCGGATCGCACTCTTTGAAATGTTTATGACACTCATAAGGGGCGCCGATGATCCCGCCGATGGATTTTCCGGTCCAGCATCCGAGAACTTTGTCAAAATATGTTGCGTAATCCAATTTCATTTTCAGTATTTTTCCTTACCATCGTCCCTGAAGAAATGTCCGCAAAGGAACAAGATCTTTCAGGGACATACTCAGTTCCTTATTTTGTTTTCTTCCGTTCGATGACAACGACTTCCCCAATCTCTATTTTGACCTCAAGGAATTTTTCGCCGTCTTTTTCCACGACATTGAATTCACGCTGTCCCAAGATACCTTTTTTATCAAAGAATCTGTAAGTGAATTCTGATTTGTCACCGAAACCAAAATATCCGCTGATCGCTGTTACGATCTTATCTTTTCCGATAACAGCACCTTCCCGCATTTCCCGGTAGGCGATGGGCCACATGGCTTTCAGCGGATTATCTCCCTGATGATTATATTTCAAACCAAACGGAGAACACATCATCCCTTCCCACAAACCAAGGAGAACCTGGGTATGCATATCTTCCGGACTCCGGCAAAGCGCATTTGGACAGGGATAGAGCTGACCGCGTTTGAGAAGATCCATGTCAATCGCTTCCGTATAACGCATAGGTGCAAGAGAAATCAAGCTATGCATATTGGAAGTTGTTGAGTTCCCAATATTTCCATAGACCTTTTTTCCACGGGCAACGATCTGACGGCAGAGGTGCTGAAGGAATTCCTGACTCAGCAATTGATAAGAACCTTTGGTTGCAGTCACTTTTCCGGTTCTGAGATCAATATCTCCGCTGACCCCGTCATACTGATTATAGGTGAACCGGTGATCCCCGCGGCTGCCTTCCATGTAATCAAAATAAATTCCGTCAAAACCATTATCAAGCAGACGATGAACATTGGCTTCCACCAGACGTCCGAAATCATTGCTCAGTGTCGGAATAAAGAAGCGGGCACCATCTTCTGTCGGATACGTTCCATTTTTTCTGATGATTGCAGAATCTTTGAACCGCTTCAAATCTTCTGCACCGGCATTGCTGAAATACATTGCGGCAACAGCACCGACGATTTCAATATCGGGGAATCCTTCCCGAAGACTTTTCAAGGTTGCATACTGGTTTTTATGCATCTCTTTCATATTCCACTGCCGCAACCCCCATGAGGGTCCGATCTTGGTCATGTAGTGATCAACATAACACCAGTGAAATTCTCTATCCGCTTCATTCTTCCATGTTATCTTTTTCCAATTCGGAGGCAGCGGTTTGTTGAATCCTTTGTTATCACCGTAAAACGTTGCTTCGGTTCTGTTCAGCCCCCAATACTGACGGATATTATTGATAAACGTCATATAGCCGCCCTGCTCTACAGGATAGATCTGCCAAATCATAGTGATCGTTTTTCCGGGAGCAAGAACCAGCTGTTTATCAGATAATTCCAGAGATCTGTTGGAGACAAGATATTCTGCATGTACGCGAAACACATCATCGTAAGCGGCGAATCCGAGACCTGTCTTGCCGGATGTGCCTGCATAGCCTGTAGGATTTTCTTTCATCCAAGCTGGACTGGTGTAAAATTCATCGGAAAGTCCCTTTAATCCGCCGAGATATGCTTCATCGGCATCAGCCTGCATCGGAACATGATGTCTGATAATGATCGGCTGTTTTTCTTTTGTGATGTTCGTAATCGTATCACGAATTTCCAAACACATGGGACCGGGGAAGAAGTCTCTCCGGATAGAATATCTGGAACCTGATGCGTTCAATCTGACTGCATTTCCTGCGATGGGAGTCCTGATGACTTTCCATTTCGGATCGCAAGCTCTGGGACTGGGGAAACCGTTTTTTCCGCCGGGGAACGTAAAAGATGAGGTGATTTTATATTTCTTACCGGCAGATGTCACATACAAAGTACCGTCATTTGTCACGTTCCAAGTGTAATTGGTCTTCCACTCTTTTCGGGGAGAATACCACTCCATAAGCTGGCTCTTTGCTTCCATATCTGCCATCCAATAGGGCAGAGGACGAATCATTTTTTCATCACTGACCGTGACTTTCACATCCTGAATCACAATAGGAAGCTGAGTTTTATTTCCCAGTCTTCCGATGATCCATTTGGGAAGATGGTTGATGAATGCAAGGGTATTTTTCCCGGAACGGCAGAATTCTGTAATGTCAAAAACAAAATGTTTCCGGCTGAAACCAATCGTCCGGTATTTATGAACAGGATTATCAATATCTTTGAAATCAGGTGCATAAACAATATTCAAAGAAAATGCTCCGGTTTTACAAAGCTGTTCAAAATATTTTCCGGAACCATGATGCTCTTTGAATCGGTAAGGAAGATAAATGTCATCACCTGGAGCCATACTTCCGGTAAATAAACGCATCCGGTCCGGCTGACTCATAAGGAGTCTGGACGGCAGAGTTTTATCGTTGGCAAAAACCACGAGTCCGAACCCGGGAGAACCTCCCAGAACAGGATAGTCAATTCTTGCAAGAAATTCCAATTTGATCCTTTTTCCCGCAGGGATCCCTTCCGGCAAATCAAACGAAACTTCATGAGCAGTCATTATGGGAACTTTATACCCTTTTTCTGCTCCCGGATAAAGGTGACTGATGACGGTCTCTTCAGCGTGGATTTTTGCGGCTGAATGAGTCAGCAAAAGCACAGCAAGAGCGTAGGCAAATCTTTTGAAAAACATAGATCCTCCTGATAGTTATTTATTATGATGAAAAAATGTTCTATTACATGGCATCATACCATTGCGTAGAATCTTTGAAGGAGTAGTACCGCAACGGAGTCAGATGCTGAGTTTTATTGTCGGAATACATCGGTGTGTAATAATTCTTCATTTCTGCGGGAAGAAGTGAAACCGCATTTCCAGCTTGCGTTACCAGATTGATCCGTCCGGAGTGCATCGGCATAGGATGACCGTAGTCAGCATAAGCCTTGCTGTTATTCTGGATCACATTACATGCACTTGCAGTTCTGTTCGCGGGACGCTGGAATGCATCCATCAGCAACATCCGGTTGGAAGGAGCGATATGATCTCCGCCATTTGTTTTGGCAAAAGTTTCTTTCAAAATGTATCCGTGCCACGGTTGGGTGGAGGCATTGTAGGAATTGTAAGATGATGCATAAGTTTGGTATGTATTCAACTGCGTTACATCATATTCAACAGAAGTACAATGATTAGCTTTCATATCCACATAGCGGAGTTCATTTGCACTGTTCGCCTTGTAGGTGAGATAGCCGGAAATACTGAGCCGATACGGCCACCAGCAGTTTCCTTCATTGCGGGGAACCTGACAATTACAATTCGGCCAGAAATCGCCGTTATCGTCCAGATATTGCCGTGCAGTCAGGTAAGTGTTGTGTAAATTGCTGGTACAGCTTGCGGCTCGCCCTTTATCCCGGGCTTGATTCAGTGCCGGAAGCAGCATCCCTGCCAGAATTGCAATAATTGCAATCACGACAAGCAATTCAATCAAGGTGAAGTTTTTCCTGTTTTGTTTTGATGTTCGCATCATTCCTCTCCTTCAGTTTTTTTGTTTTGTTCTTTTTGAGAACAGTATTCTTTATTCTTTCTTTTACTGCAAAATTTTACTTTTTATCTTGCAATTAATATAATATTAAACATCTTTTTTGCATAACTTGTTTCTTTAAAAAAATAGTAATATCATGCAAAATATTTTTCTTGTTTTTTTATTTTTTTAAATTGAATTCTGGCGGATCAAAGTTATATTATTTTGTATAAAAAGCCATTTTTAATTAAACATGGGGATTTTTTCACAATGAAAAAAGAAAAGTTTTCCAACTTCGGATCTGAAGATTTTTCTCTGAGTGTCGTTCCCACATCATTGCATACAAAAGTCCCTTTACATTCCCATGATTTTATAGAAATCGTCATTTTTCAGCGGGGATCAGCGATCCATACTCTTTACTCCGGAAATGAAAAAAGCACTTATTGTCTGATGCAAGGGGATTGTTTTTCGATTCTTCCCCGGGAAAGACACTCTTATGAAAATGGTGACGGAGCTTATTTTTCCAATATTATTTTTTCAAAAAGTATCATCTCTAATGAAATCAGTGAACTGCAGGAATTAGGTTCGTTCCATTCATTTTTTGGAGAACGTGTTCCCGGGAGAAGACCCCATATCCGGCTGAATACAGTTGAGCGGAAAGAGATCGACAAATTGATCGGATTACTCTCTCAAGCCATTTTACAGCACCGTCCGGGCTATAAACTCGAATCCAAAAATTTTCTCCTGCAAATTCTTTTGATCCTTTTGCGGAAAGAAACAATTACTGCTCAAAATATTCAGAATAATATGCCTGTCAGCAAAAAACTGCTGGATACGATCAAAAATATCGAAAATAATCCGGGTGAGCAATATTCTGTGAAAACCCTTGCCCTTAATTCCGGAATGTGTATCAGCGGATTCACGAAAAAGTTTCATTCCCTGACAGGACTGGCTCCCTCCGAATACATCCTTTTGCTGCGGTTGCAGAAGGTTACTGAAATGCTTTATACCAGCGAATTATCTTTGGAAGAACTCGCCAGAGAGTGCGGTTTTTATGATGCAAACTATTTGATCAAAGCATTCAAACGGAAATACGGTATAACACCGGGAAAATTCAGAAATAAATACAGACACGCGCCCCCAGCCAGACCCCGTTTCAGCTGGGAGCCTCCGGAAGAAAAACAAGAGGAGATTTAACGATGAAAACAATTGTACTTACCTTTGATGATGCCTGCAGAAGTCATTTGGAAATTGTTGTTCCGATCCTGGAAAAATATGGATTCGGTGCAACCTTTTTCATTTCTCAGCCGGAATGCTGGTTTGAGACACCCAATGCCCATTTGACAAAAACGGAAATAGTTGCTTTTTACAAGCGGGGCTTTGAACTCGGAAACCACACCATGAATCACCCGGATCTGCGTATCCTGAGTGATCCTGAATGCCGCAGCGAGATCTCTTTGATGAATGATTTGATCAAAGATACCGGCTCACCTTCTCCGGTATCCTTTGCATATCCCGGCGGACCTTACGCGGAAAATGCCGCAAAACTTCTTCCGGATCACGGGATCCGCTATGCCCGCACAACAGAACACAGTTTATGGACGAAAGAAACCGATCCGCTGCGGATTCCATGTTATTCTGTATGCAACAAACAGTTGAACAATTTCCGGGAGGGGCTGGATCTGCTCGGAACAAGAGAAGATGCTGCCCTTGTACTGCTTTATCACGGAGTCCCGGATGTCGCCCATGAACATTGCACGACTGATCCGGAAATATTTGCGGATCACATGAAATATCTTCATGACAACGGTTATCAGGTCTTGAGCATGGCTGATTACGGAAACCGGATTTGTCAGTGAAGTCAACTGAAATTTTCTCAAGAAATCAGTTTGATATTTTCAAAGATAAACTCTTTTCCGTCACGGCGGGAAATGTTCAGTTCTGAAGCGGTTGTAAACTCACAATCTTTCACCTGAATATTTTCCAGTTCATATTCGATTGAGTCTTCTGCCAAAAACAGTTTGTCGCATTTCAGTTTGAGATTGGACAGCGTAACATCTTTTCCGTAGGACATATGAAGATCCGGAGACCGCCGGAACTGAGTAAATGAATAGGATGTAAAGACTTTTTCACAGGAACCTGTGATATTGTCCACAAGAATTTTTTCGTTGAGCTGGTTTGTATCAGGTCGCATTTTCAGGGAAAGCACACAGGCTGCTCCATCGGAAATACAATTCCGGAGAATGATATCGCGATTGTGAACTGTTTCGCTGCCGCAGGTCAGGATACAGTGACAAAAGCCGAAGGTGCAATTTTCAATGGTAATGCGGGTATTTTCTCCGTTTTCAGGCAGTTTATCTGCATCCGGTCCTTTTCCGCCTTTCAGAGCAATGGCATCATCGTTTACGGAAATATAACAGTTTTTGATCACCACATCACTGCAGACATCCAGATCGATCGCATCGGAACTGGGCGCAAGAACCGGTTTTGTGGGAGCTGTGATCCGTAAATCAGAAAGGATCACATCCGAACAGCGGTAAAAATGAGTGGTCCAGAACGGGGAATTCTGAATTGTCACCCCGGAAATCCGAACCTGTTTACTGTTGGAAACATAAATGATCCTGGGGCGCATTTCATCCATATTGGTACATTGGGGATTGAATTGACGGCGCAGCCAGAAATGCCGCCAGTACGGTAAGCCGTTTCCGTCGATCGTTCCTTCTCCGGAAATTGAAAATCCATCTACCTGATCGGCATTGATGAGAGCGGCAAAATAGGTTACATTTTCGCCTTCCATCCGGGTGGGAAGCACTGCGAAATCAGAAATATCGGAACTGCCCTGCAGGAATGCATTTTTTCCGAGAGAAAGAGATGTTTTTGCTTTGAAGAAAAGGGATCCGGAGCTGTATCTTCCTTCCGGGAAATAAATTTCCCCGCCTTCTGTCCCGGCGAGATCAATAACTTTCTGAATTGCTTCTGTCTGAATGATATCCGGACGATCTGCCTTGACGCCATATTCTGTTACGTTGAAGATTTGTTTCATTTTCAGCTCCTTTTCATCACACCAAGCCATTTTTGACAGTACATCATAACAAGTATGTCTGTTTACTATATCGCATTTTCCAGTATTTTCAAGCAATTCTGAATTTTTCTGATGAGAAGTGATTTTTCAGAAAATTATTTCGCAACGAAAATCTAAGTATTCAATCTCAAAAAGTGTTTCAGAATAGCAGGTAAAGATAAAAAAACGCTGACCGTTTTTTCAGATCCGACTAAAATTCTGTGAAGTTTTTTTCACAAAACCGCTTCCCATAAAGAAAAAGGTTCTTTTTCCTGTTATTTTATATTGCGGGCGGCTTTCACACATTTACGGATAAATTCGCCTTTGGCTTCGGTATAAGCATCTCGATCATATTTGAATTGTGTCTGCAGTTTCATTTTCAAATCGGCATATTCTTTAGCTTTTTCCGGATTTTGATTCAGATATTCGCAAAAATACGGTTCATCCCAATCCCCCAAATGGCGGATATGCAAATGAAAAACTTTTTCTGCAAACCCCAACGGTGTATAACCTTTACACAGATCAAGACGATATTCCGGAACTGTTGTTTCTGCCATAGTCGTATAACCGCATTCCACCGACAGACGTCTAACGGTTGCAAGATCCGCATTATCAGCAACTTCCAGCAAAATATCAACAGTCGGCTTGGCAAGCAGCCCTTTCACGGAAGTGCTGCCAACATGACGGATTCTTGCGGCATTTTTACCGAAATGTTTTTGCAGAAAATCGGCTTCTGATTTATAAAAGTTTTTCCATTCCGGATCATGTTCCGACAAAACGATCGGAAAAAGCTGCCATAACTCTTCCAATGTCATTTCTGATAAAAGTTTGACATTCCTGAATTTTTCCATGCGGATCAAGCCTTCGTCATCGGGAATGGAACCGTTTTTGAACACATAGCCCATTTTCTGATAAAACTTTACCGCTGTTGTTGATGAGGGGATTTCTATGCGGTTTGCCCGTAAAAAGAATTCATCCTGTTCCAAAGCGTTGATGATGGCTGTGCCAATGCCCTGCCCAACCATTTCCGGCAGAACATAAATGGTCAGCAGAATGCTCTCATTTTTGCGCTTCCAATAAGGTGCAATCGTGCCTGTACCGACAATTTTATTTTCAAATACAGCTACATACATGTGCGCAGAGTCTGCCTGACTTTTGATTTTTTCAAGCGTAAAACAAGCACAATACTCTTCAATCAGTTCTGCCGGATAATCTTTTCTATTGATTTCCCGCAAGCCTCTGTGAATGATAGCTTGCACAGCCTTTGCATCGGACTCTACAAACAAGCGGATAAGCAATTTTTCTTTCATACATACACCTCACACTATAATATAACCTTGCACAAAAGAAATACAATCAGTAAAGAGGTAATTTCAAAAGTTTTTATTTAAAGAGGTAATTTCAAAAGTCCGGCAAAATTTGGCTGAAAAAAGATTGTTGATGAGTTGGAAATGGTAGTTTGAGCGTGGCTACCATCCTCCTTCGCTGAAGCTATGGAGGACAAGCCGAAAACGCTCCATTTGCAGATCGCAACAAGAATTTTCTGCCATTTTTGAAGACTTTTGAAATTGCCTCGTAATATACATTGAAAAATTTTTTTTCAATAGTGATAAAAAAAAAGACAGATGATATCTGTTTAAATATTTTACTGTGTACAAAGTGTCAAATATATAAAAAAAGCAAGAACTACATTTGCAAAATATCATTCACTATGCTATATTTGATAAGAATAATATTTCAGAAAGGAGAACAAAGTGAGTGTACACAGTGAAATATCTGCAATCATCCGGAAACGGATCGAATCAGGCGACTATAAACCCGGTGCAAAGATTGATTCTTTGCGAAGTTTGGCAAGCGAATTCAAAACATCTCCGGAAGTTATCAGATTGGCTTTGAATATTCTGCGGAAAGACGGATTGATCCTCTCCCAGCACGGGAAAGGAAATTTTGTTGCAACAACACCTTCCACTTTCCGGGAAGTCCTGGTGATCACACCGCTTCACGGACACATTGATCAGGATATCGTTTCCGAATTTATCAGCCGGTTCAGCGAACACCCGGAATACCGTCTGCTCATGGAAGATATCAAGATGAACGATAACAATGTTGATTATGAGTATCTTGAACGCCGCAGCAAAGAGCTGAGCCGGATCATCGACGACCGTCTGGAAAACGGAAAACTGGATGCTGTCTTTTTCAATGGATCAAGCCGCATCGGGCTGCGATTCCTGAAAAAATATATCAACAAGCTGAAACTCTTCTGTTTTCACGATATCTCCCAGCTGGTGGAGGTCCCCTGCCCTTCTGTCTCTATTGACTATTACCACGGATATTACATCGGGCTGAGGCATCTGTTTGACAAAGGGTGTCAGAATATTCTGGTCATAAACGTTGCCCAAAACGAAGAAGTTTATTCCTTCCACAATGACTTGTTGAAAAGTACAGCAATCGCAGAATGTGAGGAAGCCGGAGTAAATCTGACAGTCTGCAATTCCCGGGAAGAAGCCGTGGAAATCCTTACACAACACCCTGAAATTGATGGCATTTTCGGTTATTCCGACTCCTGTTACATAAAATTGATGAAAGATCTGGAACATCTGGGAAGAACGCCCGGAAAAGATATTGCACTCGTCGGATTTTTCAACACTCCATGGGCAGAATTTTTCAATCCGGAACTGACATCCATCGACGTTTTCCCGACAAAGATCGTCGACGAAATCATTGCCATGTATTTTTCCGAACCGCCCTACAAGACTTTTGTCAAAAAAATCCGTCCGAAACTCATCATCCGGGAAAGCTCATCCGGGTTCAAAAAATAAGGAGATATCAAAATGCACCCAAATGTTATCACAATGTATCAGGAACGCTTTTCCGAATTCATGATCTGTCTGAAACGGGATATCTACCCGGATTCCGTTCCCCTGTCAGCAAAATTTGCCTGCACCGATGACCCGGTAAAATTTGAAGACCGTCTGAAACTTGAATACAAAGAGATCAGACAGGGCGAAGTCTGGGGGCATGAATGGCAGAGCGCATGGTTCAACTTTACCGCAGAAGTCCCGGAGCATTTTTCCGGAAAAGAACTCTGTCTGCTGATCCATACAGGCGGCGAAGCCTTGATGTTCGATCAAGCTGGAAACCCGATTTATGCCTTGACCGGATTTTCCGTCTTTGATGCGAACTTTTACCGTGACCGCTATGTGATCGGAAAGAAAGATGCCGGAACAAAACTCAACTACTGGATCGAAGGCGCGGCAAACGGGCTTTTCGGGATCCTGCTCCCCGATTTTCATGAACTGAAACCGGCAGCAAAACACGGTTCGTTCTCTCCGGAAATGAGACGGATGGAACTGGCTGTTTTCAACCGGGAAGTCTGGGAACTGATGATTGATATGACCGTCATGGAAAGCATGATGAAAGTTTCCACCACCGACACCAGACGCGGGATGCGGATGCTTTATGAGATCAATCAGGCGATCGACATCTACAACTTCAATCCCGCCAATGCTGCCAAAACACGGCTGTATCTCAAGGAAAAAGTTTTCTCCAAAACAGCTTCCAGCACTGCAATGACCACGATCTGCATCGGACACGCTCATATTGATGTCGGCTGGATGTGGCCCGTCCGCGAAAGCATCCGGAAAGCGGCAAGAACATTCTCCACTCAGCTGGCTCTGATGGAAAAATATCCGGACTATATCTTCGGTGCTTCTCAAGCGGAACTCTACATGATGGTCAAAGAAAATTACCCCGCACTCTACGAACGCATCAAAGAAAAAGTAAAAGAGGGTCGCTGGGAGATCCAGGGCGGCATGTGGGTGGAAGCAGACTGCAATCTTATCTCCGGAGAATCCATGGTCCGACAGTTCCTTTACGGGAAAAACTTCTTCATGGATGAGTTCGGCTATGATGTCAAAAACCTGTGGATCCCGGACGTTTTCGGATACTCCGCATCCATGCCGCAGATCATCAAAAAAAGCGGCTGTGATTACTTCCTCACACAGAAAATCTCCTGGAGCAGAATCAACAAATTCCCGCACAACACCTTCCGCTGGCGGGGGATCGACGGCACAGAAGTCATCACCCACTTCCCGCCGGAAGACAGCTATAATGCCCTTTGCACCCCGGAGCAGCGCATCAAAGCCGAAAACAGATTCAAAGAGAACGCTTATCTTGACGAATTTATCAGTTTGCTCGGAATCGGCGATGGCGGCGGCGGACCTTCCGAAGAGTATCTCGCCCGCAATGAACGCCTGAAAGATTGGGACGGCTGTCCGAAAGCAAAATACGGAACCGCCGCAGAATTTTTTGAAGGCGTGGCTGAACACGAAGCAGAACTCCCCTACTGGGATGGCGAACTCTATCTGGAAATGCACCGGGGAACTTTGACGACTCAGGCAATGACCAAAAAAGGAAACCGTTACTGCGAACAGGCACTGGCCGCATTGGAATTTTTCGCCTCCTGCGCAGACCTGAACGATTATCCGTCAAAACAGATCGCAAACGCTTACCGTGATCTGCTCCGGAACCAGTTCCACGATATCCTGCCCGGTTCGTCTATCAAAATGGTCTATGACCGCACCGAAAAAGAACATGCAGAAACGCTGGCAATGTGCAAGACGGAAATGAAAAATATTGCAGCTCGCATTTTTGAAACTGCTCCGGATCATTGCACCATTGTCAACACCCTTTCAACACCGTGGAGCGGTATTCTGGAACTTCCGGAGTCATGGTGCGGATTCGATGTGGAAGGAGCCGCAGGCGTAAATGAAAACTCCATCCGTATCACCGTCCCTGCGACCTCGTTCACGGTCATCAAAAAGGGTAAAAAGAAGCAATTTGTCCGACAGACACTTTCCCGCCCGGTGCTTGAAAACGAGTTTGTCCGTTATGAATTTGCTCCGGACGGCTCCCTGATTTCCGCTTACGACAAAACATGCAGACAAGAGTTCATGGCGCAACCCGGAAACATCATGGCATTTTACAAGGATCTGCCGCCGGTTTATGATGCCTGGGAAATGGAAATTTACTACAAACGCAACGAAATCGGCGTAATGAAAGGAGAATGGGTCTCCGGCTTTGCGGATGATGTGGCTTCGGAATTGAATTTTGTCTTCAGAAGCGAAAAATCTGTCCTGAGTCAGCGCATCGTACTGCGCCCCGACAGCAAACGCCTGGACTTCATCACACACGCTGACTGGCGCGAAGGTCACATCCTCCTGCGGACAGAGTTTCCGACAGTCATCCGCGGTCGTGCGATCTATGATATCCAGTACGGTCAGATCGAGCGCACGGTTCATGACAACACCTCCTGGGATCTGGCACAGTATGAAGTCTGCGGTCAGAGATACGCCGATCTCTCCTGTCACAACTTCGGTATGGCGTTGCTGAATGACTGTAAATACGGCTACCGGATCAAGGATGGAAACATCAGCCTCTCCCTGCTCCGTGCGCCGAAACATCCTGATTTTGAAGCAGATATCAGAGAACATGATTTTGTGTACAGCCTCCTACCCCACGCCGGAGATATCAATGCCGGCGCCGTCTGCGAAGAGGCTGCTGTTCTCAACCGTGCGCCCTATGTGGCAGAGGATTTTGCAGCTCCGGCAGACTTCGATTTCCCGTGCCGTATTGAGTCCGACGGTGTTTCTCTGGAAATCGTCAAAAAAGCGGAAAAGAGCAATGCCAAAATCGTCCGTCTTGTGGAATACAAAGGCAGTTTCTCCAAAGCAGAACTTCTGTTTGGCAGTTCCGTCAGAAAGGTCTCTTACACTAACCTGATCGAATGGGAAAACGGCGAAGAAATCATGCTCAAAGGCAACAAAGCAGAGCTCACGCTCAAGCCTTATGAGATCGTGACACTCAAATTGGAAGAGTAAACGATCCGGCATAGCCATTTTTGAACAGAGAGAACAGAGTGTACTAAGTGAACGGAGGCTTTTTGGTCATTACCAACCGATTTCTCAAAAGAAATAAAAATTTTCTCTTGGATAACGGTTGTTTTTATTACTAAAACGCCTTCCGTAATCTCTGTAAACTCCGTTCACTCCGTACAAAAGCCTCCATAAAAAAACACGTTTTTCTGCATACAATATTTGCAACTGCCCCTTTTTTTACAACGAACCCTGCATCCAACTGTGTAGTAATCATTCCACCATTTTTCTTTTTCCCGTTCAACTGTTAATTGACAGTTAAAAAACATCAGATTTTTTCATTTTGCCTACTTGTATTTTTCGCTGTTTTGTGCTAAAGTATATAACATAACAACTGTTTTGCAATAACACTATACTGTCAATACACAGCTACAAACTGTAAAGATTCAACAACAGGTTATACGCAGAACGAAACAAAAAAAAACAACAAAGTCAAATATCAAAAAAATCACCTTAAGGAAAGGGGAAAATATGATGAACGACGTGAAAAAAAGAAAATCATTTACATTGATCGAATTGCTGGTTGTTATCGCAATTATCGCGATAACTACTAGTAATTGTATCATCGCAAAATGAAAGATTTTTTCCAACTGAAGGAGATCGGAAAATGAAAAATTGTCAATCAAAGAAAAGAGAGTTTACGCTTATCGAACTGTTGGTAGTCATTGCGATAATCGCCATCCTTGCAGCGATGCTTCTCCCGGCATTGAACAATTCACGGGAGAAAGGGCGGATCGCCCGTTGTATCGGAAACCAGAACAACATGTACAAAGGATTTTTCATGTATCAGGAAGCATTCGGCGGGTACTGTCCGCCTGCGCTCTTCGATGGGCCATGGAGTTCCGGAAATAACAAAACCTGGAGCGGTCAAGCCATAAACATAGGTTCCGGCTCAAAAAATGTGAACTGGGCTTTTGTACTTGTCGGAACAGGCTTCCTGACTTCCAATCAGGTCCTATCCCCCAAAGATTCGATAGGAATGAATATGTTTGCGTCTACAGTTGCCTGGAACACCTACTCAACAAATGGGGCGAAACAGAAAGCATATTGGAAGTTTGACAAAATCAAGCGTCCTGCGGTGACGATTCTTTTTGCCGATGCAAAAAAATTCCAAAGTGTCGGCTATCACGACACATACTATGCAGATTGCCGCCCGGATTTGCGGCACGGAGAAAGCATGAACTGCGTCAAGATGGCGGGAAATGCTGTAAACCTGAAACTGCCTGAAGCTCACAACACAGATTATTGGTCGAAATATAACTGGTAAATAGAGGTAATTTCAAAAGTCCGGCAAAATTTGGCTGAAAAAGGATTGTTGATGAGCTGAAAATGGTAGGTTGAGCGTGGCTACTCACAGAGTAACCACCGAAAACGCCCCATTTTACAGATCGCGACAAGAATTTTCTGACATTTTTGAAGACTTTTGAAATTACCTCAAATAACAAGAAAGGAAAAAGTATCATGAATTTCAAGTTTACCTGTACAGCAGTTCTTTCTCTCTGCACAATGGCTCTTTCTGCCTGGGATGTTGTTCTTCCGAAGACACCTTCCATTACAGAACAGACCGCTGAAAAGGAACTGAGGAACTATCTTGCCAAAAGCACGAAATCATTGAAAGTAAACGGAAAAGAAGCTGTTTTTTATATCGGAAACACAGATTTTGCCCGGAAAAACGGCATTGATACCGCAAAGATGGAAAACGAAGCATGGATCATCAAATCTTTCGGCAACCATGTGGTCATCACCGGGGGTGAAAGAGGGGTTCTGTATGGGGTCTGGAACTTCCTTGAAAATAAAATCGGTGTCCGCTGGTGGAACGCTTTTGAAGAGTATGTCCCCGCACCTGCCGACCGTTCTTTCAAATCTCTTTCTGAATCCGGAAAACCCTTTTTCCTGATGCGCGAAATCTACACTGGAGCGATTCCGCCGAAAGTTCAGATCACCAATCATCTCCGGAACCGTCTGAACCGGGTTTATCAGAGTTTCCGTATTCCCAAAGAGTATGGTGGAGGCGATGATTACGGCATGCCCGGATTTGTGCATACATTCAACAATTATCTGTGGCAGGGCTTATTCAAGAGACATCCGGAATATTTTGCTCTGCATCGGGGAGTACGCTCAAAACAGCAGCCCTGTCTGACGCATCCGGAAGTCTTCAAGATCTTTCTTGCAAGTCTGAAACGGTTTGTCAAACAAGATGAAGAAAGAGCAAAGAAGCTCGGTGTCAAACCGCCCTACCGCTATAATATTTCCATGAATGACCACTGGGTTCTCTGTCAGTGTGCAAACTGTGTCGCTTATCTGAAAAAAGAGCGTCCTTCCGGCATGTACATTGACTTCCTGAATCGTTTGCAGCGTGAGATCCGCAAAGAGCGGCCCGATATCTGTCTGGAAACGCTGGCATACTACTTCACCGAAGAAGTGCCGATCAATGTCAAACCGGATCCCGGGCTTATCGTCCGTTTGTGCGACACCCGCAGCAATAATGCGTTCGGTCTGAAGCATCCAGATGCAGCGTTTTACATGAATCTTGTCAATAAATGGAGCAAAACCGGAGCTACGCTTTCCGTTTGGGATTACGGCGTGACATTCTTCGGGGCATACGGCTTGCCTCTTGCCAGCGAATACGGTTTGGCGGAAACAATGAAAGTTTATGCAGACAACAACTTCAAACACTTCTTCTGGGAGCATGAAAACACTTATTATGACTTTCATTCTCTCAAGAGCTGGATGGAAGCAAAGCTGCTGGAAAATCCGTATCTTGACGGCAACAAACTCATTCTTGAGTTCATGAACGGCTATTATGGAAAAGCTGCGCCGTACCTGATCGAATACCGCAAAGGTTTGAACGAAGCCGCCTTGAAACAGCGGGTTTCCCATGCGGTTTATGATTGCGGTCCGACAGCTTTCACTTTCATCCGCCCTGCCGATATGAAACGGTTCCTTGATCTTTGCGACAAAGCAGAAAAAGCAGTTGCCGGAGATGCCGTCCTGAGCCGCCGTGTCCGGTTTGCCCGCATGAGTCTTGACCGGCTTGTGGGATTTATCCGCCCCATCGCTTACAGCGGGATCGGGGTTGATCTCGATAAGATCCGTGAAAATTACAGCAACACGCTGGAAGAGTACATGCAGTTCGTCGGATTCAAGAATTGGGATCCGAAAAGCTATTACGGGAAACGCTCCGTTCCGCCGATCCGCAATGGCTTGAACAACTATAAAACTTATCTCAAGTACGCAAAATATACTCCTGCGAAGACCGATAAGAAGATCATTGACGAGTTCTTCCCCACTGACTGCAGACGTTTGAAAGACAACACCCTTGATGTCGTTGAAGATCCGAAATCTTCCATGAATGTCGCGCTTCGACTGAAGCTGGGCAAGAATCCCTTCCCTATGCCGGTTGCGTTCTATGGCTACAAGAAAATCGGCGATCACCCCGGAGCAGGAATCACACCCGTTGGAAAAAATTACCGGTTCTACTATATCGGAACCGGAAAAATCACCGACCACGGCTATTTGTACTTCTCCAAAGGCTGGAACATGCAAATGCCTATGGGTCCCTTCGGAGACAAGAAAGTTTCCATTTATGCCTCCATGCGTTTTGACAAAATTGACGGTGTGGATTACATGTACATGGATCGGGTCATTGTCACAGAACCGGAAAAAGGCGCATGGATGAAACCTGTCCAGTTCGGCAGAGGTATTCATAACGATGCCGAAATGCTGGAGATCAACCCGAAAAAGAAATACCGTCTGGATGCAGAGATCCGGACGGTTGAAGGGAAACCGGCGGCATTCATCGGGGTCCGCATGCTGACAGAACCCGGCTGGCAGACTATCACGACACCCTCTGTCCGCTCCATGTCCCCGGTTCTTTCCACGATAACGGCGATTGACGGCAACAAGATCACCTTTGCCAAACCTGTCCCGAAAGCAGCCAAAGGAAACTTTCTTGCCTTTGATGCCATGCCCGGATTTGTTGATATGCCAAACTTCAAAACAGCTCAAATCAAAGCTGTCGAGAAGAATGTGATCACGGTCAACAAAGTACCCGCAGATGTCAAAGTCGGCTCCAAAGTCCGTGTTCATGGTCCCGGCGGATATCTTTACGCCCGCAAAGTCGGCACAAACGGCGAATGGAGCAAATATTCTATCACTCTTAACGGAATTTCTGCGAACTATGCAGGGAATACGTTCTGGCGGGGAACCCGTTATGCAAACATGATCCTCATCGTTTCCGGCAAAGGAGCAGTTGAAGTGCGCAATGCCCGTCTTGTTGAGGTGGAATAACAGGACGTGATATTTTCAAAAGGGATCAAGGATATGAAATTCAAACAGTTAAACATAACAGGAGCCGCTGTGCTCCTGTTATGTGCGGGGTGTACCATGAATCAGGACTATGTCAGCCAAGTGGAAGAAACGGGACTGCGTCTGGATGAATCTCAGACCATGCTGATGCGTCCGCGCAAACCGTTTCCGGCTTATCTTGTCATTCCGGACGGGGTGAAAGCAATCAATAAAGAGGTATTCCGTTCGTTTCCGAAACTGGAAAGTGTAACGATGCCGGACAGCATTGAAACCATGGGTGATTATGTCTTTTGCGGAAGCCGGAAGCTGAAAAAAGTGAAACTTTCCGCATCACTGAAGCATACCGGAAATTTTACTTTTATGGATTGCCATGCGCTGGAGGAAGTGATTCTTCCGCCGAATCTGGAAAAAATCGGATATTCCGCTTTTGAAAATTGCAAAAGCCTGAAATCAATTACCATTCCCGAAACTGTAACCGTCATTGATGATTACGCCTTTGCAAACTGTACAAATCTTGAAAGTATCGTCATTCCGGCAAGTGTGAAATATATTGCTTACCGGGCATTCAAAGGCTGCAGCAACCTTAAAAATGTAACGATCCTGAACAAAGATATTGTCCTGGGGTTGGAGGTCTTTGACAAATGAGGATTCTGAAAACAGCAGCGATATTGGCAACTGGGATTTTTTGTATCTCTCTTTCCGGAGGAAATTTTGAAATGAAAAAGATGTACCGTGTCGAACATGAAGGTGATAATTATTTTGACGGAAAGATCCCTGCTGACTTTTTTGAAAAGATCGCAAAGGGAGATTTCAACCGGAATATCTATATCAAATTTTCTGATCGCAAAGCATGGAATCAGGCGAGAAAAAGCAAGTATGCGGATATGATCATCAAGCAAGCGGATAAAATCAAAGATGGTGCAGTTCCGCAGCTTCTCTTTTCTGAATACCGCCGTTATGCCACAGAGGGCGACCGACTCGGTTATCAGAATCTGTACTACAAACGCCGTGCCAATATGGGATATCTTGCACTGGCACTCTGTCTGACAGGCGACAAAGAAAAGTACATGCCGCGTCTGCTGGATCATGTTGTTGCCATTACGGAGGAATCCACCTGGTGTATTCCGGCGCACTCCCACTGGGTGAAAAATATGCTTATGGATCGGGAACCGGTCGATCTGTTTGCCGCAGAGACCGGAGCTGTCATGGCGATTCTTTATCATATTCTCGGAGAAGAACTTGATAAGGAGATCGAAAACATTTCTGAAAAGATCCGTAAAATGTCGTTGAAACGAGTGGTTTACAACACCTTTTACGATCCGGAATCCAGCGAAACAAACGGCTGGTACAGCACATCCAACCCGGTGAACTGGACCCCGTGGTGTTCCTATAACCTGCTGATCACGGCGATATTACTGGAAAAAGATAATGAGCGTCTTTCTGCCGTTATCCGGGAAATTCTGCGGATCAATGCAAATTATGCTTCACGTTACAGCGACGACGGTTACTGCGATGAAGGTCCCAGTTATTACAGCAAAGCCGGTTTGAAACTTTTCGGGGTGCTTCATCTCATGCACAAAATCCAGCCCGGCAGTATGGATAAAATCTTTGCCATGCCCAGGATCCGGGCGATTTTTGAGTTCATTGCCCACTTGCGCATCGGGAAAAATCATCAGGTGAACTTCGGCGATGCGTTCCCGCAGTTCCTGCCGGAATTCGGCGATGTGCTGCCTTGCGGTGAGATCCTGAAGTCTGATATCATGAAAGAGCTTGGCGTTGGTGCAACTGCCGGACTCGGACATTGCGGAGATCACATCAACACCGGATATAAACTTCTGTTTGAGCTTCCGGAACTCCCCGGAAAAACCTCTGCCGGAGCCAGATTCTCTTATTTCAAAAACCGTCTGGCGATTCTCCGCTCTGAAGGTTTTTCCGCAGCCCTCAAAGCCGGAAACAATAAAGAGGAACACAACCATAATGACCTGGGGAATATGGTACTCTACTACAAAGGTTCACCTGTAATCGTCGATCCCGGACATGAATATTACGCCAGGATCAACTTTTCAGAGAAGCGTTACAGTTTGTGGTACACCAGAGGTTCCGGACATAACGCGCCTGTCTTCGGTGATGTGGAACAGGTCTACGGGAAAAATTACACTGCATTTTTCGAGCAGGCTGACGAAAGGGGTCTGGTATTGAATCTTGATAAGGCATATCCGGAATCCGCCGGGGTCAGAAAGTTCACCAGAAAAATTGACTTTTCCAGCAATAAAGTGGTGCTTGAAGACAAGTTCACTCTTACCGCTCCGAAGAGTGCGAAAATAAAGTTTTTCTCTCCTTGCAAAGCAGAAAAAATTTCAGATACAAGCCTCAAAATCGGCAATACAGTTCTTGAACTGAATGGTATCAAACTTATCTCTATCAAGGTGTTGCCGAAGATGAACGGCGGCTGGAATCAATGTCTTACAGAAATTATTCTTGAAAGTACGTCCAATCATTACCGTTTGACATTCACTCCGGCAGGGAAATAATAAAAATTATTCCGTTGATTGTAAAAATCCGGATATAAAAAAAGGGATCGCCATTTTGACGATCCCTTTACTGTTTCAGCTTTGCGGCTTACCGGAATTTGATTGCCACCATGCTGTAGTAGGAAAATGCGGGAACTGTGACTTCCACTTTTCCATTCTTCACGGTCATCGGAAGAATCTTTTCCACAACCTGATCGGCTTCTTCCGGCAGGTTCGGACGCATTGCTTTCGCCATGACCGGTTTCTTTCCGGCAGGAATTGGATAAGAGACTTTCACATTGTTCAGCATCGTTGCCGGGATCTCCCAATCCAGATCCCACTTTTTGAGAGGATAAGGACGGACAAGGTGCATGACTGTGATTTCTGAATCAGCATACTTTCTGTTGTAGACAAAGTCTTCCCAGAGAAGCGGTTTCGGAGATTCCACTTTGAAATTCTTTTTTGCATCAGCCTTGGAATAAGCAACCAGTTCTTTATCCCAGATGAAACAGCTGTAACGGGTCACAAACTGATCAAAGGCATCACGGACAGGAAGAGCTTCCGTATAAATAATGTGATGGTGCTGGGTTGCGGCAATGGTAGCAAGAAAGTAGCTCAATGTGGGCCAATAAGCATTTCTTGGCATGGGCTTCGCGCCTCTGTAGTGCGTTCCAATATAGCCGACAACCACATTACTCTTATACTTCTGCACAAGATAGTCCCGGCGTTCCAGGCAATCTCTCAACCATTTATCAGGATATCTTGCATCAATTTCATGTCGGGGCGCAAAGACATGCTGAACCTCTGAAAGAAGCATGATATTTGAATAGGAGGTCATCGCCCGGATAAAGTTATCGTTGGGGTCTTTGAACTCGGGGGTATCAACACCCATTCCGGCGGTATTGACCCATCTTCCGAGGCTGCGCTGCCAACGGGCAGAACCGGGGTTCACACCGTTGCACCAGGATCCTGCATCGGGATTGTCTTTTCTCAAACCTCCATTCCACGCATGAGCGATCTTTGCATTCAGATCAGCCACCTGCGTAGGCGTAAGACCGGCTATATTCTGTTTGCCCTCGTAGGTATAACCAACCGTCACAGTAGGAGTATTGTCAAGGTACATGACATCAAATCCGACAGCTTTCTGGTAATCCCGGATGCACTTTGTGGCATACTCCACGCAGTCAAGGTTCGTGAAGTCCGGAATATAGTGATGCCATCCGGAAAGTCTGACATCAAGGAAGTCTCTTCCGTCAAGAATCTTTTTCCGGCGTTCTTTGTTGATTTCGATCGGAGAAGCGATTTCAAAGGGGTCGGGAATACCGCCATAGAAAAAGTCTTTGGCAGGCTGTCCGTTTTCATCATAAAGAATGAACTCAGGGTGTTTGCGGACTTCTTCGATCCCCTGCTGTGCGGCAAATGCTTTTGCCTGATAGAATGAAGTGACAAAACCGCGATCCCGTTTCAGGTGTCTGAACCACGGCAATCTGCTTTTCCACCGCATATGATAGCGGGGCTGTGCGGAAAGATATTCCAGATCATCGGTCTTTTTGATCCCGAAGTCAGATGTTTCGGAAGCAAAGAAGTGAGTAAAGTTCTGATATTTTCCGGTTCCGTGCATCATCACTCGCATAAACTCTTTCGCGACCTGAAAATATTCTTTTTTGACAACAGTACCTTTGGAACTGGTGAAAGAAATTTCAATTTCACGACCGAATGTTTCAGGACCGACATTGTAAGATGCAGTAAAATTCTGGGCTCCGGGCTTCAGAGTAACAGAGGCGTTCTTCAGAGTTTTTTCATCGTGCAGACCTTTCCGCATGGTGATTTGAAGAGTACCATTCAGCGGTGCGCCGGTGTTGTTGACCAGAGTGTACTGGACACTTCCCTTATCATTTTCATTGTAACGGATCCGGCTCGGCTTGATCGTGGTAATGGCAACAGGAGCAGCATTGGGGTTGGCAGCGGCACGCGGAGCGGCTTTTCCGGCAGATGCTTTCACCGGTGCGCCGGGCATCTGAATGGGGTCGCCTGTCATTTCTTCCACAGCATAGGAAAGCGCATTCATCCGGTTCCAGTGATCGACCTTGATACTCTTGATCCCATCGGTCAGAACATACGGCTTCAACTCTTCCAGAAGCTGCATAAGATCCTGTGCGGGGATGTTGGTGTATCTGGCAGAACCGAATGTTTTCAAACGGTCATACTGAGTCTTGAAGATATCAATATATTTCTTTGCATTGGCATCCAGTGCGACTTCTGCTTTCCCGGTAATAAACAGTTTTTCTTTCCGCAAACGCATTTCGCCCTTGCCGACTGCAAGATAGTTTGTTCCCGTGTGACGGAGCCGCACTTCATCCACATCAATGGTTCCCTTCCGGGCAGTCAGATAAGGATGAATATTCCAGACATCTGCGGGTTTTGGAAAGGTGAAAGTATAACGGGTCCAGACATCGCTGTCTACATTCACATAAACAGGTTTGATTCCTTTGGCGGGGTGCAGAAACACGGTTCTTTTACCATTCCGGGCATAGTTTGCAAAGGAGATGGAAAACTCACCTTTTCCGCGGAGATAAAGCTCCACAGAAATATCCTGATCCAGTTTCAAACCGTGATATCCCCGGATACAAGCTCCTTTGCTCAAACGGACAAATCTGCCACGAACACCGCCCCGGGTGATAAATTCGATTTTGCCGGACTTTCCCAACGTTCCCCAGTAGGGGGTCCAATCTTTTGCATCCGGACACTCGATCCCGGCTTTCCGGTATGCTTCCACCGTCGCTTGTGTCGGGGGTTTTCCGCCTTTTCTGTCAAAACTGCCGTTGCGCACATCGGCACAAACCAACGCCGATGCCAGCAATGCGGAATATAATAAAGTTTGTTTCATCATTGCTCATCCTTATTTTGTATTCTTTGAACAGTTCTTCATGAAAGCTTTCCATGTATCACTGTACCAGAAAGCGCGTTCCGGTTCGCCAAAGGGGGCGAAAGTACAGGCGATCACAGTGCCTTTTCCATAGGGATATTTCACAATGACCGGTTTGCCATCAGCTTCGGCAAGAACTTTTGCACCTTTTTTCAGTTTCACAGCGTGATACCACTGGATCTGGGGCTTGGAGCTGAAATCGACTCCGGCAAGAAGCGGATCATCCGCTTTCTTCTTCACGATCATACTCTTGCCCTTTCCGCACCATTTGAGATCAAAGGGTGCCATCCCTTCAAAGGGAACAAACTTTGTGAACGCAGAGCCTTCAAATTCTCCATGACCATAGGTGTAGAAACCGCCGGTGATGACCAGAGTTCCCCCTTCCCGGACATAGTCGCCCAGCATTTCTGTGGCAAGGAACTGGATGGATTTGAAATTCACATTGCACATGAAAACGGTGCGGTAGCTGAACAAATCCTGATATTCCGCCGGAAATGTTGTCATTCCTGTGGGATGAGCATTGCTCCAGCTGATCTTTGTATTGGGTTCATGACGGAAAGTTTCATAGATTTTCAGGTGGTCGGTAAACATTCCGAACAGGACGAGGATCTTGTTTTCTTTTGCCTGGAACTTCGGGATCTTGGAGAAGTCCGGCTTTTCAACGACTTTGACCTTGATCGGCTGTTTCATGGTGTAAGCCATCTCTTTTCCGCCTGCAAGAGCAGCAGCCCCCTGCCCGATCTGGGCATAGTTGAAACGGCGGTCAAATTCTGACTGTTCATCAAGATAGTTGTATTCAAAAACCTGTTTCAAATCTTTTCCGGTGAGGATCCCGCGGAAAATCACTTCCTGCGTGGTGTTGTACTTCACTTCAAAGGAAGAGACTTTGTCGGACAACTCTTTGATCTTGAAGGTCTTTTCTGTAACGATCTTCTTGGATGCAAGGTCAAGAACTTTGACATTCAAGGTCAAATCATTATATTTTCTGAAACGGGAAATCAGGTCAACGACCGCCTTTCCGGCAGCACCTTTTTTGTCGGTACGGACTCCGGCAACGATACCGTTATTTGCGCTGCTGATCTGTTCAAAACCGTTCAGAGGATAGACATAGTAGGTTGTCTTGAAGCTCTTTCCGGGAGCTGCCATGGTGGACTCCATGCGCCATTCAGCCGTCTGACCGGAGGAATAAAGACGGTCGAGATAGTTGTAATCCATCTCAAAGACCAGGGAATTTTTCTCATTCAAGGGAGAGTAAGCCATCCATCCCGCGGTAGGCTGATTGACCCAGTTGGGACCGCTGCGTCTTGCCTGAGTGACCCGGAATGTCGGACCGGTGATCCCGTCCGTTGAGGGCATATCCCAGCGGTACTCTTTTCCAAAAGCAAAGTGATGCTGTGAATAATATCCGAATGCACGGGGCTTATCGGTGGGGTTCTTGATCTCCATATCCACACGGACAATATCGCTGCCGTCGGTAATGGTGATCGTCTTCTGAACGATCAAGCCCTGAAACTCAGGTTCCGTCGCCATCTTCAAGGATTTGGCTTTATCGGCAGCACCTTTCCCCCCCCCTTTTGCAGGAACTGTGATCCACAATTTCAGGCTGGCTTTTCCTTTTCCGGGAATCGCTTTTGCCTGATAGGGCAGATGAAACAAGCCGCTGGGCCAGTCATGTTTGCTCCAGTGATCCCCGAAAAAACCAAAGTGATTCTTCGGAACAAGCTCCAATTTTTTGTCTTTCAAGAAAAACCGGATCCCGCGTCCGCCATTTTCAGGACTGACACTGATGATCAGTTTTTCATTTTCCAATGTGTAGACATTCTGTTTCGCGTACTGTTCCTGCCGGACGGTACTTCCGGCAATACACGAAAGGAATGACAGCACCGCTGCTGTAAATAAAACTCTTTTCATGCAAACCCTTTCTTGCTTTGGTTATGTCTCATTTTTAATGTAATTTGAAAGCTGCGCCGGATGTATTCCAGACATTCATACCACTGCCGCCGGAAGTGTTGGTATAATTGGAATATAACGGATTGGCGAGATTCATCTTTCCTGCACTTCCGACATGACCATCCTGGAAACAGACATTTGCACGATTGTTATGCCGGGGATCGCCATGATCAACCCAACTTGACGGATAAATCGTATAAAGTGTACTGCTTTTCACTGATTCGCTGAATTTAGTATCTCCGAACATACCGACATTACTGACAGACCGTTTAGCGTTTACCTGTCCGAATTTTCTTGAAGAACTAAATACAGCACTTCCTCCAAGTTGTCCGCTGATCGATATACTGTAACCGTATCCACTCAAAAGATATCCACCGGTTCCATCATACACTGAACCGCCGATCCCGCCTTTGAAATAAGCTCTGTAATCCGGTTTAGAGGGACAACGGAGTACCTCAGGACCTGCCTGTCCGGCACCTTTGACATTCTTTGCCTTTGAACCAAGATATGGAATCAGTAATCCGGGCCAGATCAGCGGCTGATTTTTGGATAAATAGTATGCCTGAGTGGACCACGTTGAGATAGGATAAACAACCATTGCCCAGTTGTTATTATCACCGACATACTGCAGAGCAGCCTGCCCCACCTGTTTCAAATTTCCCTGACAGGATGCAGCACGCCCCTTTTCTCTTGCATTGTTCAACGCAGGCAAAAGCATTCCCGCCAGAATGGCAATAATTGCGATCACAACCAGCAGTTCGATCAATGTGAAACTTCGCATAACATTTGTTATGTTATGTCGTTTGAGTTCATTTTTTTTCATGATACGCTCTCCTTATTTGTTAAAATTTGTTCTGTAAGTTCAAAAAAAGTCATCTGACATAACATAACAAATGTTATGCGAATCCAGACTCCTGCTTAATAGTATGTTAAGTTCAATCCGGCTATCTTTATCCGTAAGAATTATTGAATATTCAAAGCGTAATATCTATATTCCCGTCCCTCCCGCATTTTATGATTTTTTCAAGAATGTTCTACCAGAACCGGCGGAACCAAAACGGTCTGTTCTTTGATCTTTCCGGTCATCATATCGCAGGCAATTTCCGCAATTTTCGGAAGCTGAAAATCCAATGACGGGAATTTTCCGATGGCTGCGTGCGGAGTGTTATAACAGCCGAGAAGCGGAATATTTTCTTTCCCCAGATCTTTCAACGCAGGCAAAATATCACGCTGTATCCAACTGTCCTGATAAGTAAAGATCCCGGTTTCAGGTCCGGCATCTTTCAATAGACTCTTCATATATTCAGGATTTTTTGTGTGAGGTACAAAAAATGTCTTATGAAAGATTTCTTCGTTGACTGTCACACCATATTTTTTGCAGTGTTCCACAATAGCATTTTTGATCTGCATCTGCAGAGAAAGCTCTTCACTTTTATAGTGATATTCATGGATTGCAATATAAAAGATTTCTTTCACTTTTTTTGAAGCAAAATGCTCTACAGCAATGCGGCCCGCAGCAGAAGTGTCGATCATCACTCTTTTGGCTGAAAAATTTTCGATATTACGCCCCATGACTGTAAAAATAAGATTTGAGAATTTCTCTTTATTCTCTTCGATATACTCAACCGGAACTTTGGTCGTTCCGTTTATGATGATGCCGTAAGGAGTCTGTCTGGCTAAAAAACAATCCAGAAAAGAAGCGTAGTTTTCTTTTTCAGCCAACACATTTCTTTCCGGGAAGATCGGGCAGAGTCTTTCTTCCAGCAGACGGCTTGTCAGTGTGACCGTTGATTCTGAATAAACATCCCCGTGGATCTGATCCATGAAAAGCACCATGTTATTTTTCGGGGGGATCGGAAGAGTTTTCACGATGGTACCCCGGCGCGGAGCTGTTTCCAGGAAACCTTCTTTGACCAGCGGTTTTATTCCGGCAGCAACTGTCCGGTTGTTGGCAGAAAAGTATTCACAGAGTTCGGGATTTGTAGGCAAACGGTCCCCCGGACGATACCGCCCGTCAAGCAGCCAGCTCCGGATGGTCCGGGAGATTGATTCATGTTTCAATACTGTTTTTTCGCTGTCTTTCATTAGAACACCCTGTTTTTTGATATCTGCATATATTATACACAATTAATACATTATTGTCAAGAGGGGAAATGAAAAAAAAGATAAAAAAAACTCCCAGATTCTGGAGAAACCGGGAGTTTTGGAGATAATCGGGATCACGGGGATCACACCCGTTTTCCCCGGCTTTACGCCGGAATTATTCTGCCATAACAGATGTTTTATCGTCTGCAATATATTCCACAGGAATGCCGTTGCGGAAGCGGATCGCACACCATGCACCGCCATCGACTTTGACAGAACTCTTGTCTGTCCGGATATAACAGCGCATTTCGTGATATTTTTTCCGGGTTCTTCCCATGACACCGCCGGTAAAACGGGCGGAACTTGCAAAGGTGTCTGCCATGCGGCTGTGGGCGCAGATCATCAGCACCTTTTCAGAACCGTCTTTGTTGGAGAACCAGGTGTGATAAGCCCGTTCTGCAAAGACCTCTTCGGGCTTGGAAACATTCCGTGCCACCATGTAGGCGAGATCTTCTCTGGGATCGATCCCGGTCATCAGAACCAGACCGCCTGCTGGAGCCTTTACGGCATAGATCCGGTCATCAGAATCATAAACCGGCGTGCCGTTGGTCACATTGACAATGTTGAGGGCATCGTAAAGTTCCTCTTCCCATGCGCCGGGATCCGGAATCGCACCGAACTCGGAATAAGAGGCTTTCATGTCGCTGAGCGTATAGGGTTCAACCCCTGCCAGTTCGGCAAATTCTCTGCTGATATCCCGTCCGGACTCTGTCATCATAGGGGTCACGCCGTAGAAATAAACCGGGAATCCTGCGGCAGAGATCTCTTTGATAACTTCCCAGCAGCGGTCTGTAAGGGTAAAGCAGTTCGGCATGATCAACGCCTGAAGTTTACGGTTCCGGCATTCCAGAATGCCGTCTTTCAGAACAGCACTTTCCAATGCTTCAGGAGAGAGAAAGTTTGCGGAAATCCCTCTGTCAAGCAGTGAAAGAGGAGTGTTTCCGATCCCGGTGTAGTGATATCTTGCAAGCCACTTCGGACCGGTACAGACAGCTTTCCAGTTGTAAAGGATCCCCACTTCCACGACGCGCTTCATATCGGAGAGCATCTTGTCAAACATGTCGAAATCGCGGACGGCTTCCACGGTACGGGTGTGGAGAGGTTCCATCCGGTAGTTGATGATATTATCAGTGGAGTCGCTGTGCCAGCTGCTGAACCAGTTCACGTTGAAAAGCATTTTGAAACGGGTGGCGAACTTCATCTCTTCCACAGCGGGAACGGAACTCCCCCAGTCGTTGTAGTAGGCATCCCGGAACCCGAGTTCATTCCGTAGACTGTCTGCAAGAGTCATGTGGAATGTGAACATGTGCAGGTCACATTCCCATGAACCGTCGGTCCAAGCGGCGGAAAGAACGGTTCCGTTGTTGAAGTAGTCGGAGGTTCCGGCTGCGGTGTCAGCAATGATCCCGGACCAGGTCTGGTGCGTTCCGAAGAAGAGTTTCCGTCCGGCGACTTTTTCTGCGTAGTCGTTGAATTCCTGCTGAGCTTTCTTATTCACAGCATTCTGCAATTCATAATAATCCACACGAACCTTGACCGCTTCCGGCGTATCGTCAAAGTAGGAAAGATAGGGCAGTTTATCGAGATAGTCGTAGCCTTTTTCCCTGATAAAAAGTTCCCGGAATGCGTTTCCGCTCTTCAGGTAGAGAGGATTGTTTGCGGCTTTACCGGGTTCATCCCAGCCGAAACCATCCAGTTCAGCACCGGCAGCGGCAAGATCATCAATGATCTCTTTCTGGGCTTCCAGATACTGGGGGTCAGCCACATCGGGGCAAGCGGAGTAACGGACACCATAGAACAGGAACGCTTCGCCTTTCTGCGGCTGCTTCATGGTTCCCCTGACTTCAAATCCGGTTCCGGTGGTCTGCCACTGATAGGTGAATTCACCTGCATTCAATCTGCGGACGGCACCATCTTCTTCCACATAAGCGTCCAGAGAATCAAAGAGTTTGTGTCCGACTTTCATCAGGACTGTGACCGGTGCATATTTTCCGAGAAAGCGGAATTTTCCGCCGTGGACCGCCACGCGTTCCCCCTTGTAAAGTTTCAGCCAGCTTTCCGGATGCAGTTCACAGAATCTCGTCCCCCACCAGGCATAATCGGTATCAAGAATACAGCGCATTCCGTGGTTGTGGACCATGTCGACGATTTTCCTGACACTGCTGTAGATTTCCTGTTCTTTGCAATAGAGATTCCGGTTGAAGTACCGCCAGAACAGATCCGCAACGGTATATCCGTCATCCGCCATTCTTTTGATATAATACTCTGCACCTTCCGGATTTTTCACCCAGTCCGGTGTCATAAAGAAACCGGCTACCTGCTTTTTGTGTTCCCTCTGACGGGGAAGAGTTGTTTCGGTCAAACGTTCCATTTTAGACTCCTTTTTTTCATATTTTCCAATAAAAGGTCTTGTTCACAGATTCTAAAATAGCGTTTATTTAAATATTGTCAAGAGTGAAAAGAAAATATTTAAAAAAATAAAATATCGTCCAACAGAACAATCTTCCGACGGGTGATAAATGAATTTTTTGCAGATGGATCACTGCAGATAACTGAAATTTTTCCGTTGTTTTCCGGCTCTGAAATACATCCGGATCAATCCCGGAAGAGAGGACAGAGACCGCTTGAGATAGCGATAAATCGCCATAGGTTTTCCACCGAGTGCGCGTTTATAATCATAATCGCCCGGTCCCATGAAAAAGAAATCGACTTCCGGATGCTCCTGAATGAGTTTCAGGATAATGCTGTAAGTAAGAAAATATCCGGGAGAGTATTTATCATATTCTCCGCTGTAACGGGTCAAATGCGTATAATTATAACTGTTTCCTTCCAGATATCCCAAAGCTGCGGCGAGAGGTTTGTTTTCGGGAGAAAGCAGAATAAAACTGAAACTTTTCCCCTGTCTGATGAGTTCACGGTAAATTGTCCACAATGCCCGGTCTGCCTCACACCCCATGGTATATTTCGGAAACTGAGCGGTATAAAGCTGCTCAAACATCGCAAAGTCATCCTCCGTTTCCAAAGCAGCGATACGGCATCCCAGGGCAGGAACAGCATTGCTCAGCCAACGGAGTTTTTTACGGTTTTTCTGGGACAGCTGACGGAAATAATCATCTTTTTCATGAAATGAACTGAGGTCCAGAATCCGGTGAACAGAAACCTGAAGACGGGAAAACCTGCCAACACGTTCTACTTCAGGAGTTGGAGTTGCCGGCTCAAAACTGATTGCATTGAAGTGTCCTTTCTCCGGCAGACTTCCACAGAAAGTTTGCAGAACACCTTGCGAATCAAGAGCTGCATTATCCCAGAAAACATGTCCGAGAAACTGATCCTGCCGGGAAAATTTTTTCAGATGTTCCCGCATTGCATTCATGTTTTCTGAACGTTTCCTGAAATATGCTTGCTGAGCTTTTTGCAAATCCATTATTTGTTTTCTCCGTAGAATTCATCAAAGCAAACCTGTTCACTGGAGAAGAATCCCCGCATCGTCCGCAAAAGCGGATTATTGAAGACAATACAGTTTTTCCGGAATTTTTTCCATCTGGAGACCCCGATTCTAGGCAGTACAAAACAGGGATCTTTTGGTTTGCAAACGCCTTTTTTGACCGTAAACTGTAAATCATAGCCACATTCACGGACAATTTCTGCGGCACGGGTGCTGTAATGACCGTAAGGCCAGAAAAAGATACTGCCCTTTCGTCCGGTCAAAGCATCCAGGTATTGACGGCAATTCATGATATCCCCCCGCAGCATTGTTTCAAATTCAGCTGCAGTTTCTCCCTGGGGTGCGCATAAAATGCTTTTGCCGAAAGCACCCGGACAATGCTGTGTTCCATGAGCTTCCAGAGACCACCGTCCGGTTCCGGACAGATAGCGCAACTCATTTTCGTTCAAAAAGTTGCGAAGGTCCCCATTCTTACAGGCTTCAACAGTTGCCGGGGTATCACGGTTGAGAACCTCAGGCGTTTCTGATGTTCTGATTTCTCCATTATGTCTGTACCCGGCGGAAACTGCCATCATTGCAGAAAGCCCCCGCTCCTTCAGAATGGGATCTGCATAAAGCATGTTATCAACCCAGCCATCATCAAAAGAAAGAGCTGCACAATTCTTTTTCACTCCAGCCGGCAAAACACCCTCCCGGCAAAAAGCAGCTGCCTCTTGCGGAGTGAGCATGTGAAACTTATTCTGCATATAATCCAGCTGCTGCTGAAAAAGTTTACAGGTTACCGCATCCGGATGCGGTTCCGGCAGAACTCTGTGATACATAAACATCAGTAATCGCATAAAATTATCCTGTTTGATGGAACAAAACGATTGACAACGGTTCTTTTTCAGCGTAATATAGCATACAATTAAAATATTTCAAGATTTTGTGATTGCTTCCATTGCCTTGTTCAACAGAATTCTTCCCAGGCAGGATTTCCCAGCAGACCTTCTGCATAGAAAACCGGCTGATATCCCAATTCCGTTGCCCTGCAGATCGCTGCTTCGATCCGGGTGAAATGATCCGGCAGGTAGTTGAAGTAATACGGGAAAGAATACTGTTCATGGGTTTCCAGACTGAGCAGGTTATTATAGTTCGGGTCAGCCGCGGCACGGTCAATGATGGCAGTGATCTCGTCCGGCTTGAAGTAATTGCAGATCAACAGGCTGTGAACAAACATGATTTCATGTCTGAAGTCGAACAGCAACTGTTTTTCCCCAAGATGCAGACTGTCGTTCAGATTCCGGAAATAGCCGATATCGCAGAGATATTCCGCCGGACCTTTTTCAGTCAGAGATGTTTGAGGGTTGATGAACTGTCCGCAAATCGCCTTAACTCCATGTTCCCGCAGAACAGAAAACGCTTCCGGACGGAACATGGACCAGTGACCGGCAACTGGCGGAATGAACGTTTTTTCCCCGGCAAAACGGCGGATCTCAGAGGTCAGCAGCTCAATATCCGATTCAAGTTTTTCGTTGGAAGCGTTCTGATACGGGCGGTCCGGAAACTCGGCATAAGCATGCCAGGAAAGACGCAGCCAGTCTGAGTTTGCCTCAAATTCCGATTTGTAAATATCTGGAAAATCCTTCAGTTCAAAGGGGAAATGTGAATTTTTATAAAAGAGATTCAGGGTAAATTTCGTACCGTAAGTATCATGCATCCGCTTCAGAAACGCAAGATAAAAGTGATCGAACAATGACTTCGGACGTTCCTTTGCAATATCTGTCAGGAAGAAAATATTATCATCGATGAAAAAGTTATAACGTGGAAAACTTGCCTTATCCCAGACGACCCGCAAAGTCTGGGATAATTCACCATATTCATTAAACGTTTCCATGGTGATTTTTGCAATTTTCTCTGTTACAGGGACTTCTGCATGGAAAGACATACCGTCTCTGACTGCCCGGATTCCGTTTACAAAGACCTCTGCCCCGAGATTTGCCACCCCGGAAACAGGAAGTAAAAGAGTTCCATTCTCTTCCTTTCCATTGAGTGAGCTGACAACTGAGCCGTTTCTGATATTTGTTATTTGATTCATGATGTCTCCTTTTTATTGAAACAGATATCGTTAAAATACATCTCTATTTTTTGTTTGCAAGCATTTTTTTTTCAAAAAATAAAAATTTTAAAATTAAATGGCAGGAAAATGAGTGAAAGATACAGGAGCAGCTTGAAAAAAGAAGAAAAAGCATTAAATTATTGAGATTATATTTGAGCCGTCTGAACCGGAATATGAAAACTTTACCACTGAAAGCTCGGGCATTATGGAAATTTTATTGAAAACAGTCTCGCAAATCAACAGTTGTCTCTCAGATTATGTTCTGACATTTCTGCTTGTCGGAGTCGGACTGTTCTTCACGTTCAAAACACGCTTTGTACAAGTTCGCTGTTTCAGAGAAGGCTGGCGCAGAGCATTCGGAAAAATGTCACTTCATGGAAAAAGCAGTCAGAACGGTTTGAGTTCCTTTCAGGCACTTGCAACAGCTGTTGCAGCACAGGTCGGAACCGGAAATATTGTCGGAGCCTCCGGAGCGATCCTGATCGGGGGACCGGGTGCGATCTTCTGGATGTGGATCATTGCATTTTTCGGGATGGCAACGATTTACGCAGAAGCTGTTCTGGCGCAGGAAACCCGTATCAAAGAGAGTGACGGAACCATTCACGGGGGACCTGTTTACTACATCAAGCGGGCTTTTCCGAACAGGTTTGGAACATTTCTCGCAGGTCTTTTTGCTGTTGCAATCATTATTTCTCTTGGCTTTATGGGGTGTATGGTTCAGGCAAACTCCATTGGTGAAACCTGCCACAATGCCTTTCATATTCCGGCATGGGGAATCGGAATCGCAATCACGATTTTTGCGGCAATCATTTTCATCGGCGGTATTTCCAGACTTGCCAGTGTAACGGAAAAAATCGTTCCCATCATGGCGCTGCTCTACCTGATCGGCGGACTGGTCATTCTCATTGCCAGAATCGAATACATTCCGGCAACCTTTGCATGTATTTTCAAATATGCCTTCATGCCGGAAGCATTGCTGGGCGGCGGGATCGGTTATGCGTTAAAAACAGCAATCAGCCAGGGTGTCAAACGCGGATTGTTCTCAAACGAAGCGGGGATGGGATCAACGCCTCACGCTCATGCAGTCGCAAATGTGGAAAAGCCTCATGATCAGGGCACGGTTGCAATGATCGGTGTTTTTATCGACACCGGAATCGTTCTGACAATGACAGCCTTGATCGTGATCTCCACTCTTTACACCGGAAACGGACCTCTCGCCAATGCAACGGGAGAGACCTATCAGGCAATTTTGAACAGTACCGGTCTGACAAAAACAAATCTGATGCAGCAGGCAGTTGCCTCTGTGACTTCCGATTCGGTAGGAAATATTTTCGTGGCGATCTGCCTGTTTTTCTTTGCCTATTCCACGATTCTGAGCTGGAACTACTTCGGAAAGATCAACTTCCATTATCTGTTCGGCAAAAAAGCAACCATCCTGTATTCCATTCTCTCCCTCTGTTTCATCATGATCGGAACACTGGTCAAAAATGATCTTGTCTGGGAACTTCAGGATATGTTCAATCAGTTGATGGTGCTTCCAAACGTGCTTGCCCTGCTTGCATTAACAAGTCTGGTTATCAGTAATTTACCACAGAAAAAACACTGACAGGACCTTCTTCCTTCATGGGATCATTGGGCGGGAGTTTCTTTACTCGCTAAACATCTTTATATTTTTTTCCTATCCTGAAAATATATTTTTGAACCTATTTTTTTATTTTTCACTATATAACACTTGAAAAATATATAAACATGATGTATATTACCGTATACCTTAAAAAATCTTAAACTACGGAGGAGCAGATCATGCATCACTACAATTACACCCATCCGAAAAATATTTTGGTGGCAACGCTCAAACGTCTTTATGATTATGGAATGACCACCACATCCGGCGGTAACCTTTCTATCCGCGACGACGAGGGAAACATCTGGATCACCCCCAGCGGAATCGACAAAGGAACACTCCGTCCGGAAGATATTATCAAAGTCACTCCCAATGGAGAGATCATCGGACCTCACAAACCCAGCTGTGAACTGCCGTTCCACAAATCCGTCTATACGCTCCGGAAAGATGTCAAAGCAGTTCTTCATGCCCACTCCCCTGCCCTGGTGGCATTCAGTCTTGTCGGACGCTGTCCATCTTCCAACCTTGCTCCAGCAGTGGCAAAGACCTGCGGAAAGATCGCATTCGCAAAATATGAGATCCCCGGCAGCGAAAAACTCGGACAGATCATTGCCGCAGAGTTCGCCAAAGGCGCAGACTCAGTTGTGATGGAAAACCACGGGGCTGTCATGTGCGGAGAAACGATTTTCCAGGCATTCACCCGGTTTGAAGCACTGGACTATATGGCTCGTATCGAACTGAGTGCCAGCGGAAGCGGTCTGGGAGAACTTCATGATCTGACGGCTGATTTCCATCCCCAGACCTGGGAAGTCTTTGAACCGGAAAAAGTCTCTGCAAAAGAGTGTGAAATGCGCGACGAAATCGTAAACTTCCGCGCCCGCTGCTACCGTCAGAAACTTCTGTTCACCGGCAGCGCATTCATCGCACTCCGTCTGGGTGATGATGACTTTGTGATCACTCCCAACGGCTTTGACCCGATGTACCTCGATGCCAATCAAATCGTCCGTATCTGCAATGGAAAATGCCAGGCAGATGCCATGCCCTCTACGGGTTCATTCGTCTGCCGGAAAATCTTCCAGAAGCACAAAAATATCAATGCAATTTTCATGACCCGTCCGCCGAACATTATGGCATTTGCCGCAACCGGACACGAAATGAACAGCCGGACGATTCCGGAAAGTTATATCAACTTGAGAGATATCCCTCTGATCCCTGCAGAGCAGTATTTCAACGACACCGATGCAGTCGTGGATCGCATCTCCCCGACAACACCCGTTCTGCTGGTTGAAAACTGCGGACTTCTGACAACAGGAAAGACGATTCTGGAGGCATTCGACCGTTTGGAAGTTGGTGAATTTACTGCAAAATGTATCCTGCTTGCAAACCGGATCGGCTCTCTGAAACCGATCAACCAGGCTCAGGTCGACGAAATCATTGAAGCGTTCCACCTTCCGAAATGATCTCAAAAAAACTTGATTCGAGAGTGCTGTCAGTGGCAGCACTCTTTTTTTGTTTTCCAGCGGATTTTTTTCATTTTTACGCTTGAAAATCCTCTTTTTTATAGTAAATTACTTCCAAAGAAATTTTACCATCAGGAGATTTACGATGCGAGTTTTTGTTGCCGGTGGAGCCGGTTATATAGGAAGTGCCTGTGCAGAATATCTGCTTGACAAAGGCTATGAAGTTACAATTTTTGACGATCTGATCACCGGACACCGGGACGCCGTTGATCCCCGGGCAACGTTTATCAAGGCAAATCTGGAAGATCGTGAAAACCTTATCAAACTTGTCAAATCCGGCGGCTATGATGCAGTGATGCACTTTGCGGCATTCTCTCTTGTCGGAGAATCCATGAAAGATCCGGCAAAATATTTCCGGAATAATCTCTCTGCCGCAATGAATCTTGCCGACGCAGCTGTCGCCGGAGGGGTCAAAACATTTGTCTTTTCCAGCACAGCGGCAACCTTCGGGGAACCGGATGAAATTCCAATCAAAGAGACAACTTCCCAGAACCCGATCAACCCTTACGGGGAATCAAAACTCTGCTTTGAAAAAGTCCTGAAGTGGTACAGTGCATGCTACGGTCTGAAATATGTTGCCCTGCGTTATTTCAACGCTGCCGGAGCTACCGGAAAATTTGGTGAGGATCATAATCCGGAATCCCACCTGATCCCCATTCTCCTGCAGGTCGCACAGGGAAAACGTGAAAAAGCCATGCTTTTCGGTGATGATTACGATACGCCGGATGGAACCTGCATCCGCGATTATATTCATATTCTTGACTTGGCACAGGCTCATGAAAAGGCTCTCTATGCGCCCCAAAGCGGACACTACAACCTCGGAACCGGAAGCGGCTACAGCGTGAAACAGATCCTTGATGCTGCACGGAAAGTCACCGGACACCCCATCCCGGCTGATGTTGTCCCGCGCCGCCCCGGCGATCCCCCGCGCCTGATCGCATGTTCTGACAAAGCAAGAACTGAACTTGGCTGGAAGCCACAGTTTGAAGATCCGGAAATCATCATTGAATCCGCATGGAAGTGGCGTTTGGCACATCCTGACGGTTACGAAAAATAAGGTGATCTCATGGCTGCCCCCTGGATGCTCACCGGACCGTATACGGTCTTTGATTTGGAAACAACTGGAATGAGCCCTGTACATAACAGGATCATTGAAATCGGTGCTGTCAGAATCGAACATGACGGTTCTATGACCACATTCCAGACTTTGATCCATCCGGAAACAACGATATCCGGTCAGATCACACGTTTGACCGGGATCTCCAATGAAATGGTTGCCAATGCCCCGACTTTTTCTGAAATGGGGCAGGACTTTCTTGATTTCATTGAGGGCAGCAAACTTGTAGCTCATAACGCCAGATTTGACCTGGCTTTTCTGATGGAGAGTCTGGGACGGACACCCGGACTTTCCCTTTGGAACGGCGGAGCTTATGACACATTGATGCTCGCCCGGAAAGCATATCCGGGTCTGCCCAGTTACAGTTTGAAAAACCTGAAACAGGCGTTACAGTTGGGGGAAATGGTGGAAGGAACAGCACACCGGGCGCTGTATGATGCGGAAATCACTATGGAACTCTTTCAGCTTATCATGCAGAGACTTCATGATAAATGCTCGTCATAAATATTCCTGAAAATTGATTATTCCGTAAAACAAGCCTTGTATTCTTCTTTATTTCCAGTATATTATCCCATCACATACCATAATTAAATAAAGGGAATGATTATGCCGAAAATTACTTTCATGGGAGCTGGCAGCACCGTTTTTGCCAGAAATGTTCTTGGTGACTGCATGTGCAGAGAATCGCTCAAAGATGCACACATTGCACTCTATGACATCGATAAAGAACGTCTGCTTGAGTCTGAATATATCCTCAACGTTATCAATAAGAATATAAATAACGGCAGAGCCAAAATAATGACTTACTGCGGAGTCCGGAACAGACGTGCCGCCCTGAAAGATGCCGATTTTGTTGTCAATGCGATTCAGGTCGGCGGATATGATCCTGCAACGATCATCGACTTTGAAATCCCGAAAAAATTCGGACTTCGTCAGACGATTGCCGATACGCTCGGGATCGGCGGGATCTTCCGCGCCCTCCGTACTATTCCGGTCATGCTGGACTTTGCAAGAGACATGGAAGCGGTCGCCCCCAATGCGTGGCTGCTCAACTATACAAACCCCATGGCAATGCTCACCGGGGCAATGCTTAAAGGTACAAACGTCAAAACTGTCGGTCTCTGCCACAGTGTACAGGTCTGCGCAGAAAGCCTTCTCGGTTCTCTCGGACTCGATGTTTCTCCCGAACGGCTCGCAAAACTTCAGTGCAAGATCGCTGGAATCAACCACATGGCATGGCTGCTGGAAATTACTGAAAACGGAAAAGATCTCTACCCGGAACTGAAAAAGCTATCTGAAAAGAAAGTCAAAGAGTGGCGCAAAGCAAAAAAAGAAGAGAAATCCGGAAACATGATCCGTCTGGAAATGATGAAACAGTTCGGTTATTATGTCACAGAATCCAGTGAACATAACGCAGAATATGCTCCGTTCTGGATCAAAAGCAACTATCCGGAACTCATTGATGAATGGAACATTCCTCTGGATGAATATCCCCGCAGATGTATCAAACAGATCGATGGATGGAAAAAACAGTACGAAGAACTCCGGAACGATCCGAAGCTGACCCATACTCTTTCCCGTGAATACGGCTCCGGGATCATGGATGCAATCACTACCGGTAATCCGTATCAGATCGGCGGTAACGTGATGAATAACGGTCTTATCACAAACCTGCCCGCAGATGCCGTTGTGGAAGTGCCTTGTCTGGTGGATAAAAACGGAATTCAGGGAACATTCGTCGGTGCGCTTCCGACTCAATGCGCCGCAATGAACATGACAAATATCAATCCGCAGCTGTTAACGATCGAAGCTGCATTGACCTTGAAGAAAGAACGGATCTATCAGGCAGCGATGCTGGATCCCCATACAGCGGCAGAACTCAGCATTGATGATATCGTAAAACTCTGTAACGAGCTGATCAAGGCTCATGGAGATATGCTGCCGAAGTACAAATAAAACTCAAGGCATCATTGCCAGCAGAAGCATGGCAGCGAACAGACCGGAACAGGTTGAGGAAAACAAATCAGCAGGCTCAACCGTTCCGGTTTTATATTTTTCTGCAGACTTCCGGATCATCAGGGGAAGAATACAGCCGATCAGGATACAGCGGAGCCAGGCTCCGATCATAAACAGAACACCATAACCGGGCATTAAAAACCAGGAAACGCCGGCAACAACTGCCAACAGGGGAAAACAAGCCCAATAGTATTTCTCAGGGATATAACATCCGGCGATACCGGAAATCAGCAGAAATTGGATCGCCGCACAATAAGAAAGCCCTTGCGGGAACCCACCGAGAGACCGGGAGAAAAATAAGAATCCGGCTACCAGAAAGAAGAGAAAACTGTTCCGGAAAACCGTAAAACGCAGCCCCATTCCGTCCACATATGCGATCATGTAACGGATCAGAAAATAGAGACCTGCCAGAACTCCGGCTGTAATCAGAAACGCAATGGGTCTTAATGGAAAATAGCGATAAAATGCAGAAAGAACCGGTTCTGTTGTCCGATTCTGCAAAAGAGACCGCTCAAAATCGTAGTTGGCGCTGGAAGGAGCCGAAGAAGCAAATCCGGCTGTTTTTTCTTCCCAGTCCCGGGGATAAAATATCGGTTCCAGTACAGTTGTTATTGCGATTTCTTCATTATTTTTCAACGGGTGATCTGAAGCTGCAAGCAAGGGAAGTTTACCGGAAGCTTTGGTATATTTGAAATTTTTCTGCATGGAAGCCCGCAGCATTCCGCAATAATGCAGATCATCATCGGGCGGCAGATACACCACAACTCCATGGGGAGTCATTTTTTGTTTCAAAGTTTTCGCGAACTCCTGACTGCTTAATTCAAATTCATTCTTCTGCAACTCAACAATAATCAGATCATAGCGTTTTTTCTCTTTCAGAACCTGTTCCTGAATGCTTTTGATTTTCGGATAAGAAATTATTTTATGATCTATTTTCAGGATATTTCCGAACTCTTTATTTGGAGAATTCTTCGGAAGGATCATAAGCATATTGTCCAGTGGAAGATGCGCCAAAGATATCACGCTGACCCCTTTGATCGGACCTGAAATGACAGTTTCCTCCACCATTTTCCGGGGAGCAGGAGATTTCGTTGGGGGCAAATGATGAGAAGTATAATAACAAATGCCTGAAATCAAAAGCAGAAAGGCAAGCGTATAGCCCCAGCCGGAAAGTTTTGTTTCAGACTTCCAGAGGAAAATTGACATTGCATAAAAACCGAGGGCGATACAAATTGCATGTTCCGGCAAAAGAATACCGCTTGCAGTTACCGTTACCCCGATAATACCGCCGGCAAAATAATCCCGGAGTGACAAGTGCCAATTATCCTTTTCCTTGAGAGAAGCAAAAGCATCGGCAGAGAATGTTCCGGCAGAAATCCCCCCGATCAAAGCAAACATGAGAGGATCTTTGAACCATAAAATCAAACTGCCGTAAACCAGCAGAAAAATGAAGCGGATATATTTTTTTTCAGAAAGACTTCCGCTGAAAGAGCTGAAGCAGAATGCGGCAAAAAATACGAGAAGCGGCGGAAATAATTCAGGGAAGTTTCCGCGATAAACCTGAAGCAGAAGAGCAACTCCTGCACAAAAAGCATACATGCCGGCACAAAAGACCCGTTTTTCAACAGTGTGGTTCATCTGCTCCGGCATATAGACCTCATTACCTTCCGGCTCAAACCTTCAACCCGGCGAGAGCATCTCCAAGATTTCCGAAAGGAGTATTATTTTTCACGGGTTCATCCCCGATCGCTTTTCGCTGGATCTCAAAAAGAGTTTTCAAACCGCCTTCAGCAAGATCAAGCATCTTGTTTAAATCTGCCCGGGAAAAAGGCTTTTCTTCTGCAGTTCCCTGAACTTCGATAAGCTTTCCGGATTCAGTCATAACAATATTCATATCCACATCAGCGGCAGAATCTTCCTCATAACAAAGGTCAAGCATCCACTCCCCGTTTTTCATACCGACACTGACTGCTGCAACATTTTCTTTCATGGGGAATCGGGGGATCATTTTCTTTTCCACCATTCTGCGGAACGCAAGCTGCAGAGCAACAGAAGCTCCGGTAATGCTGGCGCAGCGGGTTCCGCCATCAGCATCGATCACATCACAATCAATATAGACTGTGTGCTGTCCAAGTTGCTTCAAATCAATTACGGAACGGAAACTTCTGCCGATCAATCGCTGGATCTCCATGGTTCTTCCACTCTGTTTCCCTTTGACTGCTTCCCGCTGATTCCGTCCGGTTGTTGAAGCCGGGAGAAGCCCGTATTCACTGGTCACCCAGCCTCCGGGGACACCCTGAGCCCGCATCCATCCGGGAACGCCGGGTTCGATTGTCACGGCACAAATCACCTTTGTTCCACCCATTTCAATGAGAGCGGAACCTTCAGGATGTGCAAGAAAGTCGGGGGTGATCTTTACTTTGCGGAGAGTATCAAAATTTCTGTTTCCAAGACGTTTCATCGTAACAAGATCCTTAAATTAAGAACGCCTCTGAAAATGAGGCGCTGCACTGATCCGGAATTCCGGAGATAAAATAAAAAAACCGCCGCCAGATGACTTACAGCACCCGGAACCGTCTCTTATGGCTGCTCGGTTCCCCGCCTGACCCGTTCGAGGAGTTCCGGCGCATAAGGTCCAGCGGCGGAAAAATTATATTTTTCAATAACAGCTTATACTATAGCCGCTTTTTTGAAATATTCAAGGCACAAACTCAATTCTTCCCGAAGATTTTTTCTATCAATGATCCGGTCGATCATACCTTTCTTCAGCAGGAACTCAGCGGTCTGGAACCCTTCCGGCAGTTTTGCCTGAGTTGTGTCTCTGATCACACGGGGACCGGCGAAGCCGATCAAAGCACCCGGTTCAGCAACGATCAAGTCGCCCAGAGATGCAAAACTTGCAGTCACACCGGCTGTTGTCGGATGTGTCATAATGATGATACAGGGCAATCCGGCTTCTTTATGACGGTGAAGAGCGCCGCTTGTCTTTGCCATCTGCATCAAGCTGATCATTCCTTCATACATACGGGCTCCGCCGGATGCAGTCACGATCACGACAGGAAGTTTCTTTGCTGTTGCATATTCCACGATACGGGTGATTTTTTCACCCACCACAGCACCCATACTTGCGCCGAGGAAGCGGAAATCCATTACAGCAAGGGCATAATCCATACCGTTAAGTTTGGCATGGCCACTGACAACAGCATCGACCAGACCGGTCTTTTTTCTGTTGGAGATGAGCTTGTCTGTATAGGATGCGACACCTTCAAATTTCAAAGTGTCGACAGATTCGAGATTTGCATCAATTTCCTGAAAGCTTCCGGGATCGGTAAGAAGAGCGATCCGTCTGTTGGAGGGCATGGGATTGTGATATCCGCAATTAGGGCAAATATAAAGATTTGCTTCTTTCTGCTTCGTGAAAATTGTAGCATCGCAGCTGCGGCATTTTTCCCAAAGGCCTTCTGGAATATCCTTACGCTTGACTGAATCTGACTGTTTCACACGAGGGGTCAGGTTCAATGTCGAAAATTTCGGTTTCTTACTGAAGAGTGCCATAATGTTGTATCCCGTTTTAGTTGCGGTGTTTCATTTTACATTTTAGTAATATAGCAGATTTTTTCAATCTTTCAAGCGGAGAGAGTGAAAAACTGCCAACCTTTACTTGAATTGAATGTCACAAAGCCGTTTATAATGTCCACCTTGAGCTATCAATTCATCGTGGGTTCCACGTTCCACGATCTTTCCGTTATTGATCACAAGGATCAAATCTGCATTGCGGATCGTACTGAGACGGTGCGCAATCGCAAAAACTGTCCGTTCTGCCATCACCTTGTTCAAAGCATCCTGAACCAGACGCTCTGTGACTGTATCCAGAGCACTTGTCGCTTCATCCAGAATCAGAATCGGCGGATTCCGCAAAATCGCCCGGGCAATGGAAAGACGCTGCTTTTCTCCGCCGCTGAACCGGAATCCTTTTTCTCCGGCTACGGTTTCATATCCTTCCGGATGACGTCCATCAACAATAAATTCATGAGCATTTGCCTGTTTTGCAGCGGCAATGATCTCTTCCCGGGTCGCTTCCGGCGTACCATAAGCAATATTTTCTGCGATCGTATCATTAAAAATGATGGCTTCCTGTGAAACGACACCGATCATCTTCCGTAAATCTTTGATTGCAATATCCTTTACATTCTTTCCGTCGATCTCGATCGTGCCTCCGGTACAATCGTAGAAGCGGGCTATCAGGTTCGCAATGGTACTCTTACCTGAACCGGTAGGTCCGACAACAGCCACCATAGAACCTTTCGGGATCTCAAAGCTGACATCGTCGAGGATCTTATGGTCATCATAAGAGAAACTGACATTCTTGAAAGAAATTTTATCTTCAAAAGATTTCAACGGCTTCGGATTCGGGCTTTCTTTCACAGAGGTATCCATATCAATGATCTGAAAGTAACGGTCCGCAGCTGCCATACTGCGCTGAATGTAAGTGGAAACTTTTGCCAAATCCTTGATCGGACGGTACGCAAGAAGACAGGGTGCAAGGATCTGGGCAAGAACAGAAAGCGGTGCCTCCTGACTGTAACTGTAAATCAGGAACGCCAGAGTACAGATCACAGAAACTGTTTCCATCAGCGGTGACATCAAAAGTTGAGCCCGGATCGCACGGATGACTGTCCGGAGATAATGCCTGTTGGATTTATTGAAACGCTCTTCTTCTATCTTTTCTGCATGATATGCTTTTACAACATTGATTCCGGTAAAGACCTCGTGCATTCTGGAAGAGACAACGGCAATTCCCTCATAAGATTTCCGGTAAATCTTTCTGATCTTCCGTCCGAGAATGATCAATGGAACAAGACAGACCGGCATTCCGACAAACAGGATCAGAGGAAGTGTCCAACTGCCATACTGAACCCCGGCATACACCACAGCGGCAACACAGGAAAGTATTTCAATCGGGCAGCGGGTCGCATCAGCAATGACATGTGATACACTGGATTCTATTGCAATCAGATCATTGCTGCAGCGGGATATCAGCTGTCCCACATCCATTTTTCCATAAAAACTGGTAGACTGATTGATCAGTTTGGAAAAAATTTCTTCACGCATATCTGAGACGACCTTCTGACCAACCCAGTACATGCAGTAATGATTGATATACGTTGCAATATTCTTCAGAGCCCACAAAAGAACGAATCCGAAACAGAACAGGGAGAAAAACTGCCACGTCATTTTTCCGCTGGCAGTTTCAGCCGGGAAAGTGAGATAGGTCTTTTCCGGTGTTGCAAGGACAACATCGCCCCCCACATAGGATGCCCGTAGAGAATCCACCCCTACAGATGCAAGGAAAGAGTTGACCTTGCCAACCTCTTCTTCTATCTTTGATTTCTTCTTCGGTCCGTCCAGCCTGCTTTTCACTGCTGCAACTTTTTCTTTCTCAGTCTTTGCAGTCTCAACAGCCTTGCAAATCTCAGTTGCCCTCTGTTCATTCTTTATTTCAGCTTCGGAAGTGGAAAATTCTATTCCGCTGAAAAGACTTGGCAACATCATAAAACTGCCGAAAAGCGAACCGCCGATCAGCAATCCGGAAAGGATACCGATCGCCAGACGGAACTTATACGGTTTCGTATATTTCAGTAACCGCCAGTAAGAGACCTGTTTTTGTTCGACAGTTTCTTTGTTTTTCATATATTATGCCAGAGCCTGTGCAATGGTGGAAACAACGTATTCACGCATTTCTGTAGTGGATTCAGGATAGATCGGAAGAGCAAGAACAGATTCTGCTGCAGCTTCCGCCTTGGGATAATCGCCGAGCTTTCCGCCAAGATCTGCAAAACATTCCTGAATGTGCAGCGGGAGCGGATAGTAAATGTCGCAGCCGATCCCTGCCTTGACCAGTGCATCACGGACCATATCGCGTTTTCCATCTTTGACCTGAATGGAGAACTGATTGTAGATGTGGCGGGTTGCATAATCTGCTTTTGCAGGAAGGATCAGCTTGTCTGCCGCACTGGATGCGTTGAACATTTCAACATATTCCGCAGCATTATTTTCACGGGCGGTGTGCCAGCCGTCAAGATATTTCAGTTTGATGGAAAGAACAACTGCCTGAAGTGCATCCAGACGGAAGTTCCCGCCGATATACTTATGGTAATACTTGGGATTCATACCGTGGTTACGGAAGATCTTGAGACGTTCCAGAGATTCTGCAGAATCGGTGGTGATGATCCCGCCATCCCCGAATCCGCCGAGGTTTTTGCTGGGGAAGAAGGAGAAACAGCCATATTTACCGAATGTTCCAGCCTTTGCGCCTTTGTACTCTGCACCGATCGCCTGAGCGGCATCTTCGATCACACAAAGGTTATGAGCCTTGGCAAGTTCCATGATCGGATCCATATCAGCCATCTGACCGAACAGGTGAACAGGAATGATCGCTTTGGTTTTCGGGGTGATTTTCTTTTCGATTTCTGCAGGATCGATATTGAATGTCACGGGGTCGATATCAGCAAAAACGGGCTTTGCACCGACGCGTGCAATCGCTCCGACTGTTGCAAAGAAGGTGAACGGAGTTGTGATAACTTCATCCCCTGCCCCGACTCCTTCTGCCATAAGAGCGAGAAGAAGTGCATCGGATCCGGAAGAGACACCGCAGGAACCGGCAGCACCGCAATAGGCTGTAATTTCATCTTCGAACTTGGAAACAGCGGCACCGAGAACAAACATCTGACTGTCGCAAAGCTGTTCAATAGCTGTCATAATTTCCGGTTTCAGGGCAGCAAACTGACCTTTCAAATCAAGCAGCGGGACTTGCATGGTAAAATTCCTCCTGTAGGTAGTATCATATTGAAATATTCCTGTTAATATAGCGCATAATTTTGATTTTTCATCTCCAAAATTAAAAAAAAGAGAAAAAATTTACAAAAAAAACAATTTTTTTTCTTTTTCAGCTTGCTTTTTTCATTGAATTGCTGTACTTTACAAAAGTTGCAGTCAATTTGTCTCCAAACAGTTGACCCATCCGGTGAATGGTTCATCAGATGTGCTTTTTTTTGATATGTACAAGATGAGTTGTCCAGTTACGGTTGTACGTTTTGCCGAATCAACTGATCACTTCAGGAAGAGGTCCCCTATCTTCCCCACAAGTCTTTTTCCGTTAAGCCAGGTTATTCCCTCGCCATTTTCCGGTTAAGACCGAACTCCCCATTGTGGATCTTTCAAACAGCAAAACACAGTAAGCAACCTGAACAAAAAAAACGAGGGAATAAATTTAAGGATTCCGGAGAGAAAACGGAATCTGGAAAGGTTTTATGAAAATTTACGTCGGAAACATGCCGTATGCAATGACGGCAGAAGAACTGCAGGCTCTCTTTGAGACTTTCGGTGTCGTGGAAAAAGCCGGACTCGCCATGGATCGTGAAACGAACCGTCCCAGAGGATTCGGTTTTGTGGAAATGCCTGAAGCGGAACAGGCAAATGCTGCGATTGCGGCACTCAACGGTTCTGAACAGGGCGGCAGAAGACTTGTCGTCAACGAAGCACGTCCCAGAGAAGATCGTCCCCGCAGAGATTTCCGTAACAATGACCGCGGCGGTTTCCGCAAAGATTTCCGCAGAAACGATGGAGAAAACCGTTCTTTCCGTCCCAGACGTTACGAAGAATGATCTCAACCAATTTCTTTGAAAGGCTGCAGCTGCACTTTTTTGAGCAATGCAGCCTTTTTTGCTTGACCGTCAGTTTTTCATAAATATTTATAATAATTTCTGAAAAATTTACTATTGACAATCTGATATTTTGGTGATATATTGCCGAACATTTCAGATGGTTTTCTGTCTGATAAAATGTGTTTTTCACCTGAACATTGCTTAAAAGAAAGAAAAAAACATGAAAAATAATAAAAATATTATTAAGACGCTCTCTTTTCTGATCCTCTTCTCCGCTATTCTGTTTTATTATCAAGTCGGCTGCGCACCTTGTGTTCCGAAAGAAGAAAAAACTCCTGAACAAATTCAAAATGTCAAAGCACCGAAAGCAGATAAAGAGTCTGTTGCCGTTTCACAGGTGGCAGCCTCCATTCTGACAAAACTGCATTATCAGAAACGGGATATTTCTAAAGAGACTTCCGTTAAATTCTTTCATGAATATCTGAAAAAAGTTGACCCGCTTCACATGTTTTTTACGAAGGACAAGATCAAAGAATGGGAAGCTCAGGCACCTGAACTCCTGACAAAACTTCTGGACGGTGACCCTAAATTTGCGTATGACGTTTATGAATATTATCTGAAACAATTGGCAAAATATAAAGTTTATGCCAGAGATTTTGAAGTTTCCGGCAGACAGCTCAAAAAGGATGAAACCTTTGAGATCGACCGCAGTAAGGCTGACTGGCCCGCAAACGAAGCGGAAATGAAGGAAATCTGGCGCAAAAAGTTGAAAAATGATGTGATTCTTCTGACCATTCTGGATCGGATCGAAAAGGAAAAGGCGAAAGAAAAATCTGATAAACCGGCTACAAAATGGAAAAAGCTCCCGCCGCTGGAACAGGTCAAGAAAAGAGTTGCCCAGTTCATTACAGAAGAGGAAAGTGCAACATCCATTACGGTTCTTGAAGGATATTTGAACGCATTGGCTGGATTGTATGATCCGCATACAGAATACATGGCTCCGGCAACAGAAGAAGATTTCAATATCAATATGAGTCTTTCTCTCTGCGGGATCGGGGCAGTGCTTTCTCCGGCAGACGATGGATCCACCAAAATTGTGAAAATCGTTCCCGGCGGCCCCGCAATGAAAAACGGTCAGCTCCATGCTGAAGATAGAATCATTGCAGTGGCTCAGGGAAATCAGGAACCTGTGGACGTGATCGATATGCCGCTGAATAAAGTGGTTCGGCTGATCCGCGGACCTGTAGGAACGGAAGTTGTCATCACAGCTCTGGATGCAAAAGACGGCGCAGGCGGCACACCGAAAACTGTCCGGTTGATCCGGGAAGAAATCGAACTGAAAGATGCCGAAGCAAAGTCAGAAGTCCGGGAAATCAAGGGAGAAAATGGGAAGAAATACAGAATCGCAATTATCAATCTGCCCTCTTTCTACTGCGATTTTGAAGCGGCTCAAGCCGGCAGAAAAGATTATAAGAGTTCGACAAGAGATGTTCAGAAGCTTTTGAGAGAGATCCGGGCAAAAGGTGAAATTGATGCATTGATCATGGACCTCCGGTTCAATGGCGGCGGAAGTCTTGCAGAATCCATCCAGCTTACCGGCTTATTCATTCCTGATGGTCCGGTGGTTCAAGTTGCTGAATCCAACGGAAAAGTCGGTGTCGAATACGATCGTGATGGCGGAAAAGTTGAGTATGATGGACCTCTGATCGTTGTCACAAATAAATTCAGTGCATCCGCATCAGAGATTTTTGCCGGAGCGATCCAGGATTATGGACGCGGGATCATTGCCGGAGATAAAAAAACTCATGGCAAAGGAACAGTCCAGACCATTGTTGATATTGCAGAATACTTCCGTTATCTCGGTTTGAAGTACAAGGGCGGTGCAATGAAACTGACAAAATCCAAATTCTACCGGATCAACGGTCATTCAACACAGCTGCGCGGTGTCATTCCGGATATTATCGTGCCGTCATTCACCGAAGCCATGAAGGCTGGTGAAGACAGTCTTGACAATCCCCTGCCCTGGGATGAAATCAAACCTGCGGAACATTATACTTCAAAAAATATTACGTCCACAGCGCATTGGTTGAATCAGAGAGCGCAGGAACGGATCGCAAAAGATCCTGAATTCCAAAAACTGCAGAAAGATATTGAGCGTTACCGTAAAAATCAGGAGAAAAAATATATTTCTCTGAATATTGAAAAACGCTGGGAAGAGTATCTGGAGCAGAAACGCATCCTGGATGAGCAGGAAGCTCAACTCAATAAGGATGATGAGACAAAAGATCCGAAGAAAAAAAAGAAAGATATTCTCCTGGATGAAATAGTGCGGATCGCCTGCGATTATGCAGATGCAACACGCTAATAAGAACGATGGAAAAGCGGTCCTGAATTACAGAGACCGCTTTTTTATTTGTCAAAATTCAAACGTTCTTCCTCGACGACCAGCGGACGATTCTTGACATGTGTCCAAATCGCACCGATATACTCACCGACCAACCCGATGAAGATCAGCTGAACGGCTCCGAAGAAGAACATCCCGATCATCAACGGGGCTAATCCGAAATCGAAAGAATCCCAGAAGATAAGTTTCAGTACAAGGTAGGTCATAGCAACAAGGAAACTGCAGACAGCCAGCAGAAATCCGATAAACGTCGCCAGTCTCAACGGAAGTTTACTGTAATTCACCACGCCGGTCATTGCCATGTCATAGAGCGTAAAAAAGTTGTTTTTACTTTTTCCATTGACCCTTGCTTCCTGATGGAACTGGATTTCTGTCCGTTTAAAACCGATTTCTGAAACCATCCCCCGGAAATAAGGATAAGGTTCCTGAAAACTGCGCAAGGCATCGACTGCGGCACGGTCATACAACCCGAACCCGGTGAATTTACGGATCAATTTCTGTTCCGGAGCCAACTTTTCCAGAAGCCAGTAATAAA